>JBFKMJ010000030.1:0-9961 GCA_041629915.1 Gallionella sp. | reverse complement strand
CATGCATCGCCAGCACCATGATCGCGCCGAGCAACACAAACAGAACGTCATTGCCAGATTTCAGGTCTTCCATACCCCCTCCTTCAATTATGAATTACATCAGGAATAAGATACGCAAGATACGTTCCACAATGGCAAGGAATTGATAGTTATGGACTAATCGGTGAGGCGACAGCTTCATGCAAAGTATTGGTGCACTTTACTGCCGGCGCGTCGGCGCTTTGCACAAACACGGTGCACAATACAACCGGCATCGTCAATGCTGCCCCAAGAAACGCAGAGATGGGAGAAATGGGAAGTTGATTCTGGTCGTTACTAAGTGCTCTTGGGCACTACGATTGTAAGCAGGCCATTCCTCCAAAAGTAATTCGTGTCCGTCACCTTGGGCTATTTCCTTGGGCTATTTCCTTGGGCTATTTCCTTTGGCTATTTCCTTTGGCTATTTCAGCTTGGCCGAAGAGTTTTCCCTGCGGATGCACATCGGACATCATTTCCGGCCAAAGCTCGACGAACGATGCTGCTGAAATGCGTGCCAGTTCGCTCGGCTCAATTTTGTTCAAACCGCCACCGTAAACTCTGCCCTCGCCCCGGAGTTCGTAGCCTGTGACTTGACCGAGCAAAGCGTGGACAGATTCGGCACGGTCTGGATGTCGTTGAAGCATCGCCGCGAGGCTATTCTGCGGGTAGAGCATCAAGTAGAGGTTGGTTCCAATTGCCCTCGAGCGGTTCCAGATAAAGCGGAATGGCTGCTTGTCGTCAGAGCCACGGCCCATGTACGTGCAGAGAAACGGGGTGGGCTCCCGCTGTTCCTGCCTGTACCACGGGTTGCGCTTGCCAATCAGATAACCATCCATGATGCCAAGCGACTGAGCAGTTTGCAGGTATCCCCAAAGCGCCGGGTGATTGGATTCAACCATCGGCTCGGGCAGGTTGCAATCGATTACGCACAATTGGCAGTCGAGAATGGGGTAACCATCATCGTCGGCGTCGATGCTCGTGGTCTTAAGGTGGCGTGGGCTGGGAAGAATTGGACGGAGGTATTTGTCTGGGAGTCCCAGGCTCTTCGCGTGGGCGCGGTCGAGCACGAAAAATTTGTTGCAGCCGGTGGCGATGCCCCGCTGGACGCGGAAGAAGTCGCCGAGCGTCGGGCCTTTATCGTCGCTAAGTTTGTGTCGGTCGTTCTTGGCGTGACTTGGGTATATGGTCCACTTGCGAGACTCGTGCAATCGTTTACGTGGGATGAGGTCGCGAGCATGCGGTTCGGCCAGCGTGCCGCCAAAGGTAAATTCGACAACATGATCGGCGGCAGGTGGCGTCTTGCGGAACACTAGCACGACCGACGACACAAGGGCGTCACCGAACTGTGCTTCGGCGGGATCAAAGCGGTGAGCGCGGATAAGGGTTACGCGATCCGCGAGGAAGCCCTTGAGGGCCGCGCCGTAGTTGACGTCCATGAACTCCGAAGGGATGAGCCACGCGGCGATTCCACCGTCTTCCATCCACGCCGTGGCAAGCAAAATAAAGTGGACATACAGACCCGCAAGACCATTGACTTCAACCCCGGTCATTTTGAACGTAAGGCCTTGGAGACGTTCCTTGTCCTCTCGGTTCATGTGATGGTGTCGAACGTAGGGTGGGTTCGCCAAAATGACGTTGGGCGCGAGTGGGCATGAGCCATCAGCAACGACTCGAGTGAAATCGCCGCGTACAACCTCAAGCCCGGCATTGGCCCACAGACTGCTGGCGGCGTCGGCAAAAACAGAATCGAGCTCGATCCCGATGGCGCTACTGATTCGCTGGGAGCCAAAGACAGCGAGCGCTGCCGAAAAGAAACTGCCTGAGCCGATCGAAGGGTCGGCGAAGCGAATACCGCCTCTGTTCCGACCAAGGACTGATTGGACATAGCGAGCGATATCAACAGCTAGTGCATTGGGTGTTGCGAACTGACCAAGACGATTGCGCTCCGCTGCCGACTTACGCGCATCGATCTCCACCTGAATTGCTTGTCGCTGGAATTCAATCAAGTTATCCTCATAAGTGGTCATGGGATTCACAACCCCAGTTTCACAAGGTCACCAATGCGATGCTCCCAGACCCAATCGATGCCCTCGGCGGCTTCGTAGCCTAGGTAGTCGCTGCCAAAATAGCCGCAGAGAAACAGCACAAACGTTATGGTGTCGCCATAGGAAGCTTGAAGCTGGTGGATTTTGGTGGCTTCTTCCTTGCGCCGCTTATTGGTGTTTGTGAAGTCACCCGCCGACTTGGCTTCGATCAGAATTGGCAGCCGACCCTTGCGAAGCCTCTTGGGCTGAATCACCACGTCAACCGGGATATTCACTTTGAGCGCCTTGCCAACCGCAACATTCATGCGGAACGTGTATGTCCCAGCTTCCATTTTGCTCAACGGCTGCCCACTGGGATGGCCTTGCTTGCGGTAGCCTTGGGCGTCGAGCCAATCGCCAATGTGTTTGAGTTGCCGCTGCTCCTGAGCGTTGCGGATGATCGGGTTTGCCACGGCACTACATAAGCGGTCGGCAACGATCGTTGATGCCCGGTCGCGTTCTTGATCGGTAGGATCATTCGCGGCGTCCAGCCATGGAAAGATGTCACGGTCCAGAAGCTTTGAGATGATGCGGCAAAGTTTGGGCAACTCCACATTCAAATCAACGGCATTCATCCTAGCTGGGAGCTTACCCTCTTCCATTCGAGCGACAAGGTTCTTGCGTGCATTGGCCAAGCCGATCAAGCGGTCCACGGCCAGCGGCGGGGCCGTGCACATGCGCAATGTTGACAGCGCACTTGGGTTGTCCTTGAGGGTGGCGGCATCGATGCTACGCAAGTCGCTGGTGGCGATCAACGCGGCTTTGACGTGCTTGGTCGTCTTGTCCCGAGTGGCGCGAAACGCTTCGGGTGCGAAGCGCATGAACCACTGGTTGAATTGGTCAACGGAGGCCGCTATGTCTGTCTTCCAAAGGTGCGGCTTGTCGGCATTGATCCGTCTAGGCATCATGATTCCATTCATTCATTGGCATTAGGTTTTGACCGTCGTGGGTGCTCCCTTGAGGACATAAGAATACCCCCTACTAATCATCAAGTCGTAGCACCTTGAAGATCACCTCCAGCGCGAACCCGCGCGATTGCAGGAAGCGCACCTGCCGGGCTTTCTCTTTGACATCCAGCGGCAACGCACCAAATTTCTTTTGCTGCACTTCGCGGGCGGTTTCGAATTCGGTTTCCTTGAGTTGCGGCATGGCCTCGTCGATCAATGTTTCCGCGATGCCCTTTTGTCTCAACTCGTGCGCAATACGCTGGGTGCCGAAGCGGCTGCGCCTGGCGTGCAGCAATTGCGTGGCGGCGCGCACATCGGACAGCCAGCCGCGCGCGGTCAGATCATCCAGCAGCGCATCCAGATTTTCCGGTCGGCTGGAATCTTCATTGTTCAGTGCATGGGGCAGCAGCTTGCCGCGCAGTTCGGCGCGGCTGTATTCCCGGCGCGCCAGATACTGCAGGGCGCGCGCACGCAAACTGGCTTCAGGCTTTTTCCTCATCCGGACGCCCGGCAAGCAGTTTTTCGGATGATTTGGCACCCGCCTTCGCGCCCGCCCTGGACTTGGCCTTTTCGCCCGCATCGAGAAGCGCCACGCCAAGCGCACCACGCACCTTGTTTTCAATTTCAAAAGCGAGTTCCGGATGTTCGCGCAGGTATTCGCGTGCGTTATCCTTGCCCTGCCCGATCTTGTCGCCCTTGTAGCTGTACCAGGCACCGGCTTTTTCGACCAGCTTGTGCTGTACGCCCAGCTCGATGATCTCGCCTTCGCGCGAGATGCCCTCGCCGTACAGAATATCGAAGAATGCTTCGCGGAACGGCGGTGCAACCTTGTTCTTCACCACCTTGACGCGCGTCTCGTTTCCGATCACCTCGTCGCCCTTCTTGATCGCGCCGATGCGGCGGATATCGAGACGTACCGATGCATAGAATTTGAGCGCGTTGCCGCCGGTTGTGGTTTCCGGGTTGCCGAACATCACGCCGATCTTCATGCGAATCTGGTTGATAAAGATCACCAGCGTGTTGGAACGCTTGATGTTCGCGGTCAGCTTGCGCAGCGCCTGCGACATCAGGCGCGCATGCAGGCCCATTTGCGCGTCGCCCATCTCGCCCTCGATTTCCGCCTTCGGTGTCAGCGCCGCGACCGAGTCGATCACCACCACGTCCACCGACGAGGAACGCACCAGCATGTCGGCGATCTCGAGTGCCTGCTCGCCGTTGTCCGGCTGGGAAATCAGCAGGTCTTCGACATGCACGCCAAGCTTCTGCGCGTATTGCGGATCGAGCGCATGTTCCGCGTCGATGAACGCCGCCGTGCCGCCGAGTTTCTGCATCTCCGCGATGACCTGCAGGGTCAGTGTGGTCTTGCCGGAGGATTCGGGGCCGTAGATTTCCACCACACGGCCGCGCGGCAGGCCGCCCACGCCGAGCGCGATATCCAGCCCCAGCGAACCGGTGGACACGACCTGGATATCGCGCGCTACGTCATGCTCGCCGAGGCGCATGATCGAGCCCTTGCCGAACTGTTTCTCGATCTGGCTCAGTGCAGCTGCGAGTGCCTTGCTTTTATTGTCGTCCATTGTTTGACCCCTTTAGAAATTGGTGCAGAATTGTGGCACAACAATCCGGGCTTGTACAGAACGTTCGTTCTTTTTGCCGTGTTATGCCGTTTCGGTCAATTGATTCAGCAGGTCCACCACACCCTGCAGGGCGACATGCACCGCCTGCGCGCGCACTTCGGCGCGGTTGCCCGTAATCAGATGGCGCTGCGCATGTGTGCTGCCGTGTTTGAGCCCCCATGCGAACCAGACCGTGCCGACCGGCTTGTCCGGTGTTCCGCCGTCCGGCCCGGCGATGCCGCTGACCGCCAAGGCCACCTGCGCCGTGCTGCTGGCCAGCGCGCCCGCCACCATTTCGCGTACTGTCGCCTCGCTTACTGCCCCATGCTGATTGAGCGTCGCTTCGCTCACGCCGAGCATCTGCTGTTTGGCGAGATTGGAATAGGTGACGAAGCCGCGCTCGAACCACGCCGAACTGCCCGCGATGTCGGTGACAGCCTGTGCCACACCGCCGCCGGTGCAGGATTCAGCGGTCGCCAGCATCAGCCCGTGTGATTTGAGCAATCCGCCAACTTGGGCTGCAAGAACATCCATCAAAGACCGCGCGCCAGATCATTCTGGATATCGACCACTGCTTCCAGCCCGACCGCGATGCGGATCATGCCATCGCTAATGCCTGCCGCAGCGCGCGCCTCCGGCGAAATGCGGCCGTGGGTGGTGCTGGCCGGGTGGGTGATGGTGGTCTTGGTATCGCCGAGATTGGCGGTGATGGAAAGCATGCGCGTGTTGTCGATCACGCGCCATGCAGCCTCCTTGCCACCTTTAACCTCGAACGACACGATGCCGCCGCCGCTCTTCTGCTGGCGCATCGCCAGTTCATGCTGCGGATGCGATGCCAGGCCGGGATAGAACACGCGCGCCACATTGGGCTGTGCCGAAAGCCAGGTCGCCAATTCCAGCGCATTGGCGCTATGCGCATCCATGCGAAACCGTAACGTCTCCAGGCCCTTCAGCAACACCCAGGCGTTGAAGGCGCTCATGGTCGGCCCGGCGGTGCGCAGGAAGCCGTAAACCGGCTCCATCTGTTTTTTGCTGCCCAGCACCGCGCCGCCCAGCACCCGCCCCTGCCCGTCGATATACTTGGTTGCGGACTGGATCACGATGTCCGCGCCCAGTTCCAGCGGGCGTTGCAGGATGGGCGTGCAAAAGCAGTTGTCCACCGCCAGCAGCGCGCCGCAGCCTTTTGCCACGGCGGAAATCGCGGCGATATCGGAAATCTCGGTAAGCGGATTGGACGGCGTTTCCAGGAAGAACAACCGGGTATTGGGGCGCACTGCCGCCTGCCATTCGGACACATCGGTTGCGGAAACATAAGTCGTCTCCACGCCGAATTTTTTGA
Organism: Gallionella sp.; assembly: GCA_041629915.1. Lineage (GTDB taxonomy): Bacteria > Pseudomonadota > Gammaproteobacteria > Burkholderiales > Gallionellaceae > Gallionella. The sequence goes on along the minus strand of JBFKMJ010000030.1, from coordinate 3,957 downwards.
TGACGTTGCTGAACAGGTTAACTGTCGCGCCAAAAATACTCTGCGACGCGACGATATGGTCGCCCGCCTTGAGCAAGCCCATCACGCACGCCAGTATCGCCGACATGCCCGACGCGGTGGCGACGCATTGCTCCGCACCCTCCATCGCGGCGAGCCGCTCCTCGAACATCGTCACGGTCGGGTTGGTGAAGCGCGAATAGATGTTGCCCGGTTCATCTCCGGCGAAACGCGCGGCGGCATGCGCGGCGCTGTCGAACACGAAGCTGGAAGTCAGGAACAACGCCTCACTGTTTTCGCCAAATTGGCTGCGCACCGCGCCGGCGCGTACTGCCAGTGTTTCCGGTTGATAATTCTGTTCGCCCATCCTTTTCCCGTATCCTGTCTATTTCCAAAATCCAAAATCCCAAATCCCAAATCCTGCTTTTTACATTGACGACAAACTCATCGCAAGATCCAGCTCCATCTGATCCTCGTCCACGGGCCTGCTGGCCTTTCCGTCGCCGCGTCGTGCCTCGATCACATCCAGATACTGTGGCGTGATGTCGCCGGTAATGTAATTGCCGTCAAAACAGGATGCATCAAATTCCGCGATATCCGGATTGCCCATGCGCACCGCGGCCTTGAGATCATCCAGATCCTGGTAGATCAACTGGTCAGCACCGATCTCGCGGCAAATTTCTTCATCACTGCGCCCGGTGGCGATCAGTTCCGAACGGCTGGGCATGTCGATTCCATACACGTTCGGGAAACGCACTGGCGGGGCGGCTGAGGCAAAATAAACCTTGCGCGCGCCGGCATCGCGCGCCATCTGCACGATCTCGCGGCTGGTGGTGCCGCGCACGATGGAGTCGTCCACCAGCAGCACATTCTTGCCCCTGAATTCCACGCCGATGGCATTCAGCTTCTGGCGCACCGATTTCTTGCGCATCGCCTGCCCGGGCATGATGAAGGTGCGCCCGATGTAGCGATTCTTCACGAAACCTTCGCGAAACGGGATACCGAGGCGATTCGCCAGTTGCAGCGCGCTGGGCCGGCTGGAATCGGGAATCGGGATCACCACGTCGACATCCACTCCGTCCCAGTCGCGGCGGATTTTGTCGGCGAGATATTCACCCATGCTCAGGCGTGTTTCGTAGACCGACACCCCGTCTATGACCGAATCGGGGCGTGCCAGATAGACATACTCGAAAATGCACGGATTGAGGCTGGACTGGTCGCTGCATTGCCGGCTATGGAAGTTGCCGTCGAAATCGATGAACACCGCCTCGCCGGGCGCGACATCGCGCAGGAATCGAAAGCCCAGTGTATCCAGTGCGACGCTTTCCGATGCGACCAGATATTCCGGCCCCTGTTCGGTTTCGTGCACACCCACCACCAGCGGGCGGATGCCATGGTTGTCGCGGAATGCCAGCAGGCCATAACCGGCTATCATCGCCACCACGGCATAGGCGCCGCGGCAACGCCGATGCACGCTGGATACCGCAGAGAAAATAGTCGGCACATCCAGACGCAGCCCCTTGGAGTGCGCCTGCAGCTCATGCGCCAGCACATTCAGCAGCACTTCCGAATCCGATTCGGTATTGACGTGGCGCAGGTCATCCACGAACAGCTGCCGCTTCAATTCTTCGGCATTGGTCAGATTGCCGTTGTGTCCGAGCACGATGCCGAACGGCGAATTCACATAGAACGGCTGCGCCTCGTTGTGATCCACAGCGGAACCGGCGGTGGGATAGCGCACGTGAGCAATGCCCGCATTGCCGGTCAGCGCGCGCATGTTACGCGTGCGGAACACGTCGCGCACCAGCCCGTTGCCTTTGTGCAGGTGAAAAGTATGCCCGTCCAGTGTGGCGATTCCTGCAGCATCCTGTCCGCGATGCTGCAGGACCTGCAGGCCGTCATACAACAATTGATTGGCCAGTGTCTGCGAAACTACTCCAAGAATGCCGCACATGTGCTTTTACCCAAAAATTAACTGCGAATTCCGTAACGGATGCGTTTCGAAATGGTGTCAGGCAACCAGGACCTGGTCAGCAAGGCGACATCCTCCGCCGTTTTGCTGGTCTGCGCACCGCGCCAGAACGGTTGCTCCGGAACAGTTGTCAACCCAGCCAGCCACACCAGCGCGAGTATCACCAGACCGCCGCGCAGCGCCCCGAACAATCCACCCAAGACGCTATCCAGCCAGCCCAACCCGATTGCCTTCACCAGCCTGGCGATCAGCCAGACCAGTATGCCCCACACGATCAGCGCGGCGACAAAAACCGCGCCGTAGGCCGCCGCAATGCGCATCGCCTCCTGCTGTATCGGCAACAACGACACGATGCTGCCGGCGTACAACTTGCTCAACACGAACGCGATCGGCCAACCCGCCAGCGACAATACCTCATAGACCAGGCCGCGCCACAAGCCAAGAAACATCGAGAGCAGCAGGATGGCCAGGATGGCAAAGTCGAATTCCGTCATGGCGTTCAATGCGCGCTCATCACGATCGGTTTCAAATCATGTTTTTCCAGCATTTGGCGCACCCGCTCGGCATCCTTGCGCTCAGGATACGGGCCGACACGCACACGCACGTTATCGCCAACTTTCTCGGTATAGGCTTTGTTGTAGCTCCACTTCTTCAGCTGCTCCAGTTGCTTTCTGGCAGTATCGGCACTGGCATAGGCGCCAACCTGGACAACATAACCTTCAATACCGGCCTTGTCCACGGCTCCCGATTCCGGCTGCTTGCCAGCCGCCGGCTGTGCCTTGACCGGCACATCCATAACGGAGCTGCCTGCCGCGAATGGCCTGATAGGATCGTCTTGCGACACATCGGGTGCGGCATCGAACGGCTCGGCCGGTGGAGCATCTGCAACTGAGGGGGCGGAAAGCAATGATATTTCCGCCGGCTCCAGAACTGCCATACCCGGGATGAACTCACCCGCCTTGTCGGGGGCCGGAATGCCCAGTTCAATATCCTGCCGGGTGAATCTGGGTTCGTTGTCCAATACCATCGGCAGAATCACCACCACCGCCAATGTGAGCGTAATCGCCCCGATCAGACGTCGGCGCGCCTTGCGTCTGAGATTCAGTTCTTCTTCCGTCTGCTGTTTTGCCATGCTCTGATCTCGTCTGTTAGATTCCCGGTCCGGTGACAGGCACCCCGCTTGCTGCCATCGCTTCTGCCACAGTGTAAAAGGATCCGAAGGCCGCGATTCTATCATTTTCACCTGCCGCGTTATAGGCATAACGTAACGCTTTCGTGACGTCAGAAAAAACCTGAATCGTGCCGCGCACCCCGCGCTGGCGCAATACCTGCGCCAACTCTTCGGCAGTTGCACCGCGCGGCGCATCGATTCCTGCCACCAGCCAGGTGTCGATACTGTGGTCGAGCGCCGCGGCCACACCCGCCATGTCCTTGTCCCTGAGCATCGCGAAAACCGCGAAAGTGTGCGGGCACGGCGGCAGACTGGCAAGGTTCTGTGCCAGCGAACGTGCCGCATGCGGGTTGTGTGCCACATCCAGAATCAGCGTCGGCCTGCCCGGCACAAGCTGGAAACGTCCCGGCAAACTGACCTCGACCAGCCCGCGCCGTACCGCCCCCATGCTCACCGGCAAGCGCTCCTTCAGCGCATCCAGCACTGCCAGCGCCGCACTGGCGTTATGCAACTGGAACACGCCGCGCAATGCCGGATACGGCAACGCGTTGCGCGCGCCCGGGCTGCCGAAATAATCCCATTGCCCCTGATGCTGTCTGAAACCGAATTCGCTGCCGATGCGCCACAGCGCCGCACCAATCTTGTTGGCATGATCAAGAAGCGCCTGCGGCGCATCCGCATCCGCACAGATCGCCACGCGGCCAGAGCGGAAAATTCCGGCCTTCTCGAATGCGATCAGCTCGCGCGTTTCGCCCAGATAATCGGTGTGATCGATGTCCACGCTGGTCACCACCGCGCAGTCGCTATCAAACACGTT
>JBFKMJ010000029.1:0-10002 GCA_041629915.1 Gallionella sp. | reverse complement strand
TGGTGATGTTGGCCAGATACAGCGCCTCTTCCACGGCGGTGTCGCCGCCGCCGATCACCGCGACATCCTGGCCGCGATAGAAGAATCCGTCGCAGGTCGCGCAGCCGGACACGCCGCGACCCATGAAGGCTTCCTCCGACGGCAGACCGAGGTATTGCGCCGAGGCGCCGGTGCAGATGATGAGCGCGTCGCAGGTGTAGCTGCCGGCATCGCCGGTCAGCAGGAACGGTTTCTGCTGCAGCTTCGCAGTATGAATGTGATCGTGAACAATCTGCGTGTTGAAGCGCTCCGCGTGCTGCTGGAAGCGCTGCATCAGCTCCGGACCCTGCACGCCGTTCGGGTCGGCCGGCCAGTTGTCCACTTCGGTGGTGGTCATCAGTTGGCCGCCCTGCGCCATGCCGGTGATCAGCACCGGATTGAGGTTGGCGCGCGCGGCATAAACAGCGGCGGTATAGCCGGCCGGGCCGGAGCCGAGAATGATGAGGCGGTGATGCTGGGTCGCTTGTTCCATGATGCGGGCTTTCGTTTCGGGTTGACGGGGATGGGCGAAATTTAGCAGTGGTGCGCCGGCCTGTCGAGTTAAAATAAACGCATGAAGAAATTAGCCCTGTCCCTGCTGCTGTTGTGCCCGCTTGCCGCCGAGGCGGCCGAACTTCCCGGCATTCCCGCGTTCATCGATGACATGGTGGTCAGACACCAATTCGAGCGCGGCGAACTGGAAGGCGTGTTTGCACGCGCCCGGCATCTGCCGTCGGTGATCGAACTCATTTCCCGCCCCGCGACCATCAAGCCGTGGCTGGAATACCGCGCGATTTTCGTGAACCCCAAGCGCGTCAAACTCGGGCTGGAATTCTGGAACAAATACCCCAATACCCTGCGCCGTGCCGAACAGAAATACGGCGTGCCGCAGGAGATCATTGTCGCGATCATCGGTGTGGAAACCTTCTACGGACAGCATGCCGGCAATTTTCTGGTGCTGGATGCGCTCGCCACGCTGGCTTTCGATTATCCGCGCCGCGCGGCTTTCTTCCGCAGCGAGATGGAGCATTTCCTGCTGCTGGCGCGCGAGCAGCAGTTCGACCTGCTCGATCTGCGCGGTTCCTATGCCGGCGCGATGGGCATCCCGCAGTTCATGCCGAGCAGCTATCGCAACTATGCGGTGGATTTCAACAACAACAAAACCATCGACCTGCTGCATGAAAACGTGGATGCGATCGGCAGCGTGGCCAATTACCTGCAGGGCTATGGCTGGATCAGGGGCGAGCCGGTTGCCGCGAATGTGCGGATAGGCGGCGAGCTTCCCGCCGATGCGACCGGGACACCGCGCACGTTGCCTGAATGGGCGGGAGCAGGTGTGAGCACGGACATTCATTACGATCAGGACAAGACCCTGCGCCTGATCGATTTCACGGTGGAGGCGGGCAAGGAATACTGGCTGGCGTTCGACAATTTTGAAGTCATCACGCGCTACAACAACAGTGATTTCTACGCGATGTCGGTGTTCCAGCTGGCCGAGGAATTGAGAGCGGCGCGCAAGGCAGGCGCGCCATGAGGAACGGGCTGCCATGGATGGGGATTGCGCTGCTGCTGTCTCCGTTTGCGACAGCCGGCGAACTCGAAATCATCAAGCTCAGGCATCGCAGCGCGGCGGAAGTGTTGCCCATCATCCGCCCGTTGCTGGAAAAGGACGAGGTCGCCAGCGGCATGGATTACCAGCTCATTTTGCGCACCTCGCCGCATAACCTTGAGCAGATCAGAAAACTGCTGGAGCGTATCGATGTCGCACCGCGCCGGCTGAAGATTACCGTGCTGCAGAACGCGGACAGCGAAACCGTCGCGCGCTTGACCGGAATATCCGGCAATGTCGGTATGGGTGGCGGAGCGCGGGTTGTTGTGCCGGATAATGGTGAGGGCAGTGGCCTGAATGTCGAACTCGGACAGGGGCAGGACAGGGTGCAGGCCAGGGTGCTCTCCACCCGGACGCTCGAAGACGAGCGCAACACCCAGCAGTTGCAGGTGCTGGAAGGCAAGCGCGCGCTGGTGCGCAGCGCACAGTCCGTCCCCGTGCCGCAACGCCAGGTGATACAGAGCCAGTGGGGCACGCGGGTGATCGACAGCACCCAGTACCAGGAGGCGGGCCGCGGCTTTTATGTACTGCCGCGCGTCAGCGGCGACCGGGTCACGCTGGAAATCAGTGCGCAGCACGACGCCTTCGTGCCCGGCAGCGGCGAGCAGCCGGCCATTCGTGCGCAGCAGACTGTCAGCACCGTATCCGGCCGTCTGGGCGAGTGGCTGGAGGTGAGCGGTTCCGGACAACTGAGGGACAGCGACGATTCGACTCTCTCCACGCGCGGCATGACACGCTCGCGGGAGCAGCACAGTGTGCTGATCAGGGTGGAAGAAGCCGAGTAGCGGCGGGCGAACATGCAGGAGGGATATATCTTGAATTTCAGCAAACAGAAAAAGGATCGAACGTTGATGTCTGTTCGGAAACAAACGCGCCCTGAGTACCGGAGGGCATTATGAGGCTGTCCGCGTATCCGCTCTGGCTGGTGGGCTTTCGCCCGTTTTTTGCACTGGCCTGTCTGTCCGGGCTGAGCCTGCCGGTTCTGTGGGTGCTGGTTTATTCCGGCGCCATTGCGGCACCGGCCGCCGCATTTACCGCGGTGCAGTGGCACGCCCATGAAATGTTTTTCGGCTTTGGCTGGGCGGTCATTGGCGGCTTTCTGCTGACCTCGACCAAGAACTGGGTGAAGGTGCGCGGCTATCACGGCAACGCGCTGATGTTTCTGGTCGCCGCCTGGTTGTTCGAGCGTGTCGGCATGTGGTTTGCGGGGGTCTGGCCGCCGCTGCTGTTCCGCATTTCGAACAACCTGTTTCTCGGGGCGATTGTCGCGATGCTGGTGTGGACGCTGGTGCGCAACCGCAGGAGCGATTTCTATCCAGACAACTATTTTTTCCTGCTGATCCTGCCGGTTTTCCTGCTGGCAAAATATCTGATGCTCAGCGCCGAGTATGCGCAGGTCGGCTATGGCATGACGCTGGGCCTGTTCCGCGTGGCCTTTCTGGTGATGCTGGAGCGGACGCTGGCCCAGTTCATGAAGGGCGTGTTCAAGGTGGAAATCCTGCAGAATCCGGCGCTGGACAGGACGATCAAGCTGCTCGCGCTGCTGCTGGTCTTCGCCGACCTGCTGCCGGGGGCGCTGGCCGGCGGAATCGCGCTGCTGCTGGCGCTGCTGCTGGCCGGCCGCTTCGTTTTCTGGAAGCCGCAACTGGCGCTGCAGCGACTCGATATCGGCATCATGCATCTGGGCTACCTTGCCATCGTCGCGCAACTGCTGGTCGAGTTTCTCGGCCACTTTGTTCCTGTCGCATGGGTAGGCACCGTGTCCATCCATCTGTTCGCCTTCGGTGCGATGGGGCTGATCATTCCCGCGATGATCGTCAGGATATCGAAGGGGCACACGGGCAGGAAGGTGGCCTTCGATGCGTTCGACAAACTGTGCCTGTGGATCATGATGCTGGCCTTTTTGCTGCGCATCGTCGCGCCGCAGATCGATCCCGCCAATTACGTGCAGTGGATCACGCTCGCGGCCCTGTGCTGGTTCATCTGTTTCGGGCTGCTCGGCTGGCGCTACATTCCTTACCTCACGCAGCCGCGCATCGACGGCAAGGAACATTAGATGAGCCGTCCCGGAATCGGTCTTGCGCTCGGCAGCGGCTCGGCGCGCGGACTCGCGCATCTGGGGGTGATCCGCGCCATCGAGGATGCCGGCATCGAGATTGACTTCATCGCGGGCACCAGCATGGGGGCACTCATCGGCGCGATCCATGCCGCCGGCAAGCTGGACGAGCTGGAAGCCACCTTTCTGACTTTTGACTGGAAGAAGACAGCCTCCTTCTTCGACGTGGTGCTGCCCAAGTCCGGCCTGCTCGATGGCGCCAGGGTCAGCGCACTGGTGCGCGCGCATATCCACGCCGACCGTATCGAGGCGCTGCAGAAACCCTTTGCGGCCGTCGCGACGGACATCGTCAACGGCGAGGAGATCGTCATCCGCAGCGGCGACGTGATCGAGGCGGTGCGCGCCAGCCTTTCGGTTCCCGGCATCTTCACGCCGGTGCGCAGCAACGGGCACATACTGGTGGACGGCGGCATTACCAACCCGGTGCCGGTGAGCGTGGCGCGCGACATGGGCGCCGACATCGTGATCGCGGTCGATCTCAACCGCGAGATCATCGCCGGCAAGAACCTGAAGCCGCTGCTGACCAGAAAAGAAGAAGATGCCGCCGAGGACGGTGTTTCCGGCATGTTCTCGCGCTGGGTGGACGACTATCGACTGTCGATGAGCGACATCCGGCACAAACTGCTCGCCGGCGACAATCCCGCCTCGGCGCAATTCAGGAAATGGGCTTCCGCGGAGCCGCTGCCGAGCATCTTCGAGGTGCTGCTGGCCGCGATCAACATCATGGAGACCCATATCACCCAGACTCGTCTGCGCCTGGACCGGCCGGATGTGGTCATCCAGCCGCCGCTCGGGCATATCCGTTTTCTGGAATTCGATCGCGCCGAGGAAATAATTGCCATCGGCTACGAGCACACGCAGCGGCAACTTGCAGACCTGCCAGCCGAGGTGAGGCAGAAAATATTTCTGCCCGCCTGAATGCCGGACAGTGGACACGATTTACAATCCGTGTAATCTCGGCATCAGGAATTTCTGCCTGGTCAGATAAAGTATGGTTTCCGTTCAGCATCATTTCCCCCCGCTCGCGGGTGAGGACAGCGCCGACATCCAGCACTGGCTGGCCGCCCTGTCCTCCGTCTATTCGCCCGCGGAAATCTCACTGATCCGCCAGGCGTGCGAATTTGCCGCACCGCTTTACCACGGGCAGGTCGATGTCACCGGCACGCCGCTGTTGCGGCACGCGCTCGGCTCGGCGTCCATGCTGATCGACTTGCATCTCGACCACGAGACCGTTGCGGCCACCGTGCTGCATGCCGTGCCGGAGCGCCTGCCGGACTGGGCCGGGGTGCTGGGCGGGCGTTTCGGCCGCAATGTGACGGCACTGGTTGAAGGCATCTCGCGGGTGGAGCGCATCCGCCTGTTCAGCGAAATACGCGGCGCGCAGGACAAGGACGAGGCCGCGCAGCAGATCGAGAGTTTGCGCAAGATGATACTGGCGATGGTGGAGGATATCCGCGTCGTGCTCATCAAGCTCGCCGAACGCACCCAGACCCTGCGCAACCTGTCCGGCGCCAATCCGGCGCAGCAGAAACAGATCGCGCAGGAAACGCAAAGCATCTTTGCGCCGCTGGCGAACCGGCTCGGCATCTGGCAGCTCAAGTGGGAGCTGGAAGACCTGTCGCTGCGCTATCTGGAACCGGCGCTCTACAAGAAAGTGGCGAAGCTGCTCGACGAACGCCGCGTCGATCGGGAACGCTATATCGCGGAAGTGGTTGCGCGGCTCAGGCAGGCGCTGGCCGGTGCCGGCATCGCGGCGGAGGTGACCGGGCGTCCCAAACATATCCACAGCATCATCAGCAAAATGAAGCGCAAGCAGGTCGGGTTCGGCGAGCTCTATGACGTGCGCGCCGTGCGCATCCTCGTGGAGGATGTCCAGAACTGTTACGCGGCGCTGTCGGTGGTGCATGAGCTGTGGCCGCCCATCGCCAGCGAGTTCGACGACTATATCGCGAACCCCAAGGACAACGGCTACCGCTCGCTGCACACCGCCGTGACCGGGCCGCGCCAGCTCGCACTGGAAGTGCAGATCCGCACGCATGACATGCACAATGATTCCGAACTCGGTGTCGCCGCGCATTGGCGCTACAAGGAAAACAGACGCTCCGAAGCCGGCCTCGATGACAAGCTGGCCTGGCTGCGCCGGATTCTGGCGTGGAAGACCGAGCTGGCCGACAGCGGCAGCCTGCAGGAACAATTCCGGAGCGGGCTGCTGCAGGACCGCGTATATGTGTTTACGCCGCTCGGCAAGGTCATCGACCTGCCCAGGGGCGCGACGCCGGTGGATTTTGCCTACACGTTGCACAGCGATCTTGGCCACCGCACCCGTGGCGCGAAAGTGGACGGCAGCATCGTGCCGCTCAAGTACCCGTTGCGGAACGGGCAGCGCGTGGAAATCCTGACCGCAAAAAACGGCGCGCCGAGCCGCGACTGGCTCAGTCCGCAGCTTGGCTTCCTGAAGAGCCCGCGTGCGCGCGCCAGAGTGCGGCACTGGTTCAAGACCCAGAATCTTGACGACAGCATCGCGCAGGGCCGGCTGCTGATGGAGCGCGAACTGCAGCGTCTGGGGGTGAGCACTGTCAATCAGGAAAAGGTCGCGCAGCGCCTGCGCCTGCACAAACTGGAGGAGCTGCTCGCCGCGCTGGGGCGCGGCGAGATTACCCCGCGCCGGCTCGGCCTGGCCATCCAGCAGGAAGTACCGGCGAAACCGCCGGCCAGCGCGCGGCCCGTTTCCGGCAAACCCGCCGCACAGCGCGTCTCATCGACGGGCGTGCTGATCGAAGGTGTGGATAACCTGATGATCAAGCTGGCAAAATGCTGCAAACCGGCGCAGCCGGATGCCATCATCGGCTACGTCACGCGCGACCGGGGTATCACGATACACAGGCAGGATTGCCTATTCATGCAGCGCACACCGGAAGAAAAGCGCGACCGGATACTCAACGCTGTCTGGGCGGGGAAGCAGGAAAGCCAGTAGCCTGATGGCCGCAAGAGGGCAGCCTCCTGCAGCATGTCCCGCAAGTTCCGCCTGATTTCCTTCGGCCCGAATTTCCCCATAAACGCCAATCAGTTTCGATATTCCCCGATGAGGCTAGTCCGAAATATCTAGATATTCCGGCATATAGGCATTTTTTCTGAGTGCCTATATCTTAGGCTTCGACAAGATATCTCCGTCGACGAAGCAAATCAATCAACCACTGTTAAGTTATTGGTAATGAGCCATGAAAAAAATCCTGCAATACCTCAAAAGTAACGGTGAGCAACTTGATACTGACATTGCTGCAGCGGCCGGCATCTCGCTTGCTGACGCGCATCAGCATTTATCTGAGCTTGCTGCCAGAGGCGAAGTTGTCGCCTGTCATTCCATCAAGTTTGACAACGGCAGAAAGATCGAGGGAATAAGCTGTCGCCTGACTGGATTTATTCCTTCAGCCGCGCCGGGCAGGAGACCCAAGTCGCAGTTAAAGCTGTCGTAGTTCGGCGCGCCATTTGAGTGCCGTGCCGGAGGATACCGGTTCCATTGAGTCGCTGCAGTTTCCGGCCCGACGGGTGCGACGGTTAATGAGGATACACCCAAGGCAACGGCATAGTCCGGGCTGAATGCGGTTATGGCTGGCCTTGTCACCCTACAAAGGAGAAGGAAATGAGCAAATGTCCCGCCATGACTACTGCCGCCGGCACACCGGTTGCCGACAACCAGAATTCCCAGACCGCCGGCCCGCGCGGCCCGGTGCTGATGCAGGACTATCAGCTGATGGAGAAGATGGCGCACTTCAACCGCGAGCGCGTGCCGGAGCGGGTGGTGCACGCCAAGGGCGCGGGCGCCCACGGCACCTTCACCGTGACCGGCGATATTTCGAAATATACCCGCGCCAAGCTGTTTTCCAGGGAAGGCAACCAGTGCGAGATGTTCGCGCGCTTTTCCACCGTGGCGGGTGAACTGGGATCGGCCGACACGGCGCGCGATCCGCGCGGCTTCGCGCTGAAGTTCTATACCGAGGAAGGCAACTGGGACATGGTCGGCAACAACACCCCGGTGTTCTTCGTGCGCGACCCGCTGAAATTTTCCGATTTCATCCACTCGCAAAAACGCGACCCGGCCACCGGCCTGCGCGACAACATCATGCAATGGGATTTCTGGAGCCTGTCGCCTGAGTCGCTGCACCAGGTCACCATCCTGTTTTCCGATCGCGGCATTCCCGCCACCCTGCGCAACATGAACGGCTATTCCAGTCACACCTTCAGCCTGTGGAACGACAAGGGCGAGCGCTACTGGGTGAAATGGCATTTCAAGACACTGCAGGGCATCGCGACCCTGACCAACGAAGAGGCCGCCAGGATCGCCGGAGAGGATCTGGATTTTCACCGGCGCGACCTGCACGCCGCGATTGCGCGCGGCGAGTTTCCGAGGTGGAAAGTGCAGATACAGATCATGCCGGAAAAGGATGCCGAAACTTATGCCATCCATCCTTTCGATTTGACCAAGGTCTGGCCGCACAAGGACTATCCGCCGATAGATGTCGGCGTCATGGAGTTGAACCGCAACCCGGAAAACTATTTCGCGGAAGTGGAGCAGGCCGCCTTCGAGCCCGGCAACATGCCGCCCGGCATGGGCGCCTCGCCGGACAAGATGCTGCAGGCGCGGCTGCTGTCCTACCCGGATGCGCACCGCTACCGCATCGGCGTCAACTATGCAGCGCTGGACGTCAACAAGCCGCTCTGTCCGGTGCATACCTATCACCGTGACGGCCAGACGCGTTTCGACGGCAATTACGGCGGCGCGGTCAATTACCAGCCCAACAGCTTCGACGGCCCGATCGACGATCCGCGCCTGAAGGAGCCGCCGCTCAAAATCAGCGGCGATGCCGACCGCTACAACCACCGCGACGGCAACGAGGACTACAGCCAGGCCGGCAAGCTCTACCGCCTCATGAGCGAGGATCAGAAGGCGCAACTCACCGGCAATCTGGCGGGTGCGCTGAAAGGGGTGCCGCGCGAGATACAGGTGCGCCAGACCATACACTTCTACAGAGCCGACCCGGATTACGGCATGCGCGTGGCAAAGGGGCTGGGTATCGGCATCGACGAGATCAGCGGCTAACAATAACCTGCCATGACGCCTCGGCCGCGCGCTTACGGGATGCTGCTGCTATTCCTGCTGATTGTGGCAGGGGTGTCTTATTTCGGTGCGCAGTTCCGCCCCGGGGAATGGTATCTGCACCTGCTCAAACCCGGCTGGACCCCACCGAACTGGATTTTCCCGATTGTGTGGAGCATTCTTTACCTGATGATTGCAGTGGCCGGATGGCTCATCTTCTCGGGTCCCGGCATTATCCTCAAGATGTTGTGGACTCTCCAGATGCTACTGAACGGGCTCTGGTCCTGGCTGTTCTTCGGCATGCATCTGATCGGCTTCGCGTTTCTGGACATCCTCTTGTTGTTCGCCTGCCTCTTCCTGTTGTGTCTGCGGGCATACAGGACTTCGAGGGGGGCGTTCTGGCTCATGACGCCCTACCTGATCTGGGTGGCTTATGCCGCTGCGCTGAACGGCGCGATTTACTTGCTGAATGCAGCCTGAACCATGATCCATGACATCTTCTAGGCAGATCAAGACATGCGGCATGCTCATGATCGGAGGACTTCTGATGAATATGATTCCGGCTTTGATCATCGATGACCGCAGCAGCAATGATTTGCAGGCAAGCAATGGCGCCTACTGGAGGGCCATCACCGATACGGTCATGGGTGGAGTCTCTACCGGAAATCTGGTTGCGACGGTGTTCGAAGGGCAGTCATGCGTGCGCCTGACTGGAACGGTGAGCCTGGAAAATAACGGCGGTTTTGTTCAGGCCAGCCTCGATCTGAGCGAGGGCGGCCTGCTCGATGCAAGCGCCTACAGCGGGATCGAAATCACGGTGTTGGGTAACGGCGAGGAATATAACCTGCATCTGCGCACCGACGATACCCGTACCCACTGGCAGTCCTATCGGGCCGGTTTTCTGGCCCAACCTTACTGGCAGACCGTGAGGTTGCCCTTCGACCGCTTTGAGCCCTATCGTATCGATCAGCCGCTTGATAAGCGGCGGCTGCGCCGATTGGGGGTGGTCGCCATCGGCAGGGAAATGCTGGCGGATATCTGTGTCGCCGGCGTGTCCCTGTATCCGCTGCTGCCCGTCGCTCGCGATGCGGGTCAGGCAGCTTCCCCTGCATCCATGCCGGGCCGGTAGAGTTTCACATTGCTGCGCCCGCTGTTTTTGGCGTG
>JBFKMJ010000028.1:0-10125 GCA_041629915.1 Gallionella sp. | reverse complement strand
GCTTCCGCCAGAAACTCCGCGATGCTCTGGGCCACCACCGGACCGACATCACGTACCTGTTGCAGGCTCTCCGCGCCGGCGGCAAGCAGGTGATCGAGCGCGCCGAAATGCTGCGCCAGGTCTTTTGCCGTAGCCTCGCCGACATTGCGAATGCCGAGTGCGAAAATGAAACGCGCCAGCGTGGTGCGCTTGCTGTGTTCGATCGCATCAAGCAGATTGAGCGCGGATTTTTCACCCATGCGCTCCAGATTCACCAGAGCCGACATGCCCAGTTTGTACAAGTCGGCCGGTGTCCCGACAAGATGCGCATCGACCAGTTGCTCGACCAGCCTGTCGCCCAGCCCTTCGATGTTCATCGCGCGCCGCCCGGCGAAATGCAGCAAGGCCTGCTTGCGCTGCGCCGGGCAGAACAGGCCACCTGTGCAGCGCCACACGGCCTCGTCCTCCTGCCGGACGACATGCGAGCCGCACACCGGGCAATGCCGGGGCATGGCAAATTCGGGCGCGCCAGGCGGGCGTTTCTCGGTCCGCACGCGTACCACTTCCGGGATGACATCGCCGGCGCGGCGCACGATGACGGTGTCGCCGATGCGCACGTCCTTGCGACGGATTTCATCCTCGTTGTGCAGCGTCGCATTGGTCACCGTCACGCCGCCGACGGATACCGGCGCGAGCCGCGCCACCGGCGTCAGCGCACCGGTACGCCCGACCTGCACCTCGATGCCCAGCAGGGTGGTGACCGCTTCTTCGGCGGGGAATTTGTGCGCGATTGCAAAGCGCGGCGCGCGCGATACAAAACCCAGTCGCTGCTGAAGCGCGGTGTCGTTGACCTTGTACACCACACCGTCGATATCGAATGGCAAGGCGGCGCGCTGCGCGCCGATTTCGCGGTAATAGTCCAGCAATCCCTCCACGCCCCGCACCACGCGGCGCTGTTGCGCAACCGGCACGCCCCAGTGCTGCAACAAGGCCATCTGCTGATCGTGCCGCATCGGCAGGACAGCGCCCATGCATGAGCCGAGGCCATAGGCAAAAAAGCTCAAACGGCGGCTGGCGGTGATGCGCGAATCAAGCTGGCGCAGCGAGCCGGCTGCGGCATTGCGCGGGTTGGCAAACTCTTTTTCGTTTCTGGCGCGCTGCTCATCATTCAGCCTCGCGAAATCGCGCTTTAACATCAGCACCTCACCGCGCACCTCAACGTCGGCCACCAGCTCGTTCAACCTGAGCGGAATGGCGCGCACGGTGCGCAGGTTTTCCGTGACATCCTCGCCGGTGCTGCCGTCGCCGCGTGTCGCGCCCTGCGTGAATACCCCGTCGCGGTAGGTCAACGTGATGGCCAGCCCGTCGAATTTCGGCTCGACCGCATACTCCACTTCCGTCATGCCGAGTGCTTCGCGGATGCGCGCATCGAAGGCGCGCACTTCCTCCTCGCTGAAGGCGTTGTTGAGCGACAGCATCGGCGTGCGATGCTGGACCTCAGCAAAGGATTTGAGCGGGCTGCCGCCGACGCGCTGCGTCGGCGAATCGGGCGTCAGCAATTCCGGGTGTTGCGCCTCCAGCGTTTGCAATTCGCGGAACAGTCTGTCGAATTCCGCGTCGGGAATGGACGGGTCATCAAGCGCGTAATACCGGTAGTTATGCTGCTCGATTTCGGCGCGCAGTTGCGTGATACGCGCTTTTGCGTCAAATGTCATCGCGTAGCGATTCCTCGTCCCTCTCTCCCTCCGGGATAACCAGCGACTTGCCCGCTTGCGGGCTTAGTCGAATGGCTAGTAGTTCCACCAGAGAGCAGGAGAGAGGGATGGGCAGCAATAAAATTGGACATTAACAAAGCCCTGCCCATCAATCGAACAGGCGCCGTGCCTGAGCGCTGCCCGGTACGATGTCGTTGGCGCGCATCTTCGTTTCAATCTTGATAATCTGCTCGCGGATGACTGCCAGCGCGGAATCGGTCAATGCGACACGGTGGTCGTCCACCAGATCAGCCTGTAATTCCGTGGCCATTTCGTGCGCGATGCCCACCATCCGGTCGAACTGCGCGGAGGGGTGCTCAACACGCGGCATGTCCAGCAGCAGGGTGATGCCGGCGGTGTCCTGGTTTTCCAGCGTGTGATGCTGGAACGGCCTGCTGTCCTGATTGATCAGGCTGAACACGGTATGCCCGTGCGTATTCAGCAAATGAAAGGCACCGTCCGCTTCCAGTGTCATGCCGTGCAAGGCGGCGGTCTGTGCGATTTTTCCGCAGGACAACAAGCGCTCTCCCGGCGGTAACAGATTGATGCCGATCATCTGATCCACTTCGGCGCAGAATCCGTCCAGCTCCATTGCACGCCGGTGCGCTTCATGGGTATCCTCGGCAGCGGTGTCGGCCTTGATGCGCTTGGCGATTCCCAGCACCAGATCCCGAAAATCGGCCAGCTTCGCCGCACTGATCGCGCCGCCCCGATCCACCAGTTGCAGTGCAATTCGGAAGTGCGAATACAAGGTCTGGCTCTCGGCGATGGCGCGTTCCCATTGCGGGGAATTCAGCGTCATGCCACATACCTGTACCGGCTTGCCGAAATCGAACTTGCGCTGCCACAGGCCGTCCAGCACGGCGGCGGAGCCGGGTTCGCTGGGATGCAATTCGATGATGAAATCGCTGCGCGCATTGAGCAGGGCGCAGGAATCACCCGGCAGGCCCCGGTCAGATTGTTCATTGTCAGGCGACCCGGTAGTCTCATCAGGCACCGTGGCTGCATTGCCCGGCACGGGTTCCTGGAGCGGTTCCGCCGTCGCATTTTCCCGATACAGCACATCCGCATGTTTCGATTTGAAGGATGCGCCAAACCTGCGCCGGTACTTGCGTTGCTGCCACCAGCCGAAGACATACACCGCGACGATCACGCCGAAACCGATTGCCAGCAACGCTGTCTGTAATTCACTCATGCTCTATTAACACCCCAATGCGTGTGACGCGAAAACTTCCTGCGGGGATTATCTCAGGCGGGGTGGCAATTAGCAAAGTCAGGCCAGTGGCAATTCCGCGTTGCCCATGCCGATGGCAGCGACCTCGCCCAGCGCCTTGAGGAATTGATGTTGTTCATGCAGATGCGTCAGTGATTCGGGATGCGCCCGGCCGCGCATCTGCACAAGACGCGCCTTGCTGGTGGCGGGCATTTCCCAGTGCAGCCCTTGCAGCAATTCATCTGCCGATTCCGGTTTGTTGCACACCAGCACCATGTCGCAGCCGGCATTCAGCGCGGCTTCCGCACGCTGCACGATATTGCCCGCGACTGTCGCGGCTTCCATGCTCAGGTCGTCGCAAAAAATGCAGCCCTCGAAGCCGAGCTGGCCGCGCAGGATGTGCTTCAGCCAGATCGGCGAGAAGCCCGCCGGGCGGCTGTCCACTTTCGGGTAGATAACATGCGCGGGCATTACCGCAGTCAGGCCGTAATCCACCATCTGCCGGAACGGCACCATGTCGCACAGTTCGATATCGACGAACTCGCGTTCGTCCACCGGAATATCCAGATGCGAATCGGCGCTCACGAAGCCGTGGCCGGGGAAATGCTTGCCCACCGTGTGCATGCCGCCCCGCCGCAGGCCCAGCAGCAGGTTGTGCGCCAGTTCCGCGATCGCCTGCGGGTCGTTGTGAAAGGCGCGGTCGCCGATCACGCTGCTTTGCCCGTAATCCACGTCCAGCACCGGTGTGAAACTGAAATCCACGCCGCAGGCGCGCAATTCCGCCGCCAGCACATAACCGACCTGCTGCGCCAGATGGCGCGCGCGCTGCGGGTGTGCATCCCAGATCTTGCCGAGTTCGCGCATTGCAGGAATTTTTGTGAAGCCGTCGCGGAAGCGCTGCACCCGCCCGCCCTCGTGATCCACTGCAATCAGCAGCGGCGGCGAGCGCAGCGCACGAATCGCGGCAGTCAGCTCGGTCAACTGCCCCGGAGACGCATAGTTGCGTGCGAACAGGATCACCCCTCCAACCAGCGGATGCATCAGCCGCACCTCGTCCTCAAGTGTGAGTTGTGTTCCCAATACATCCAGCATTACCGGCCCCAAACCCATACATACTCCCCAAGGATTAACATACAATGACGCGACGGATTATAAGGCCTTTGTCGGAAAAGCCACGCTGACTGTCCCGACGAAGAATAGGCTGCTCGGTATTATTGACTGAATAACTGGTGCGGGGTACGGTGCGCTTCATGAATTATCTGGGCATGATTGCTGTGACGAAGACCAATTCGAACCTGACCCTTTAATACTCTTGGATTGCCCGGGAGAAATATATGGGGTCTTGTTGTGAAAACAGCTGCGCCGTCGAGGCTCTGCACGAGAGGCAGCGTGGCACCCTTGTAAAGGTGTTGTGGATCAATGCCGTTATGTTTATTGTCATTGCAGCGGCAGCGTTATACGGGAAGTCCGCCGCCTTGCTTTCCGACAGCCTGGACAACCTGGGTGATGCCCTGACTTATGGTTTGAGCATGTATGCTGTATCCAGGGGGACGGCGACAAAGGCTCGGGTTGCCCTGTTCAAAGGCGGTTTGATTTTCGTGGCGGCCATCCTTGTTGTCGCCCAGATCATACAAAGACTGTACAGTCCGGTACTGCCTTCATACGAGGTAATGAGTATCTTCAGCCTCGCAGGTCTGATGGCAAACAGTTTGTGCGTGTTTCTGCTTTGGCGGCATCGCCATGAAGACGTGAACATGAGTTCCGTGTGGGAGTGCTCACGAAACGACATCGCATCGAATCTTTCCGTTTTTGTGGCGGCTGGAGCGGTCTGGCTCACAGGATCGGGGTGGCCCGATGTCGTGGTCGCACTTGGTCTCGTTTGGCTCTTGATGCGGTCTGCCATACGTGTCATATCATCGGCCTGGGCGCAGCGTTCGGCCTCATGAAATGTAAATTTGAAGATGAGCAGGATGGCTGCAAAAATTAGCGAAGTAGGGTACTGGTCCGGCTTGATCGCGTTTGCGTCGACGGTCGCATATGTTGTCGTCCAGATATTGCAGATTGCAGGCATACTCCACTTTCCGCTTGACGAAATTCTGATCTATGGGACATCCCTCTGTATCGTCGTACCCTTCGTTATCGAAATGCTCTCGTTCCATTATGTCACTGAAAAGGACAGGCAGTTCTGGACACACGCATCGCTCATTTTTACGGTGATTTATGCTGTTTTTGTGACTGCAAATTATGTCGTCCAGCTCGCAACGGTGATTCCCTCGAAGCTGAACGGGACATCTGAAGCCATTCGTGTTCTCGATCAGACTCCACACTCCATGTTCTGGAACTATGATGCGGTGGGTTATATCGCCATGGGTCTGGCGGCGTTGTTTGCCATACCTGCAGTGCGTAAGGTTGGCTTTGAAAAGTGGGTCAGGATTTCCCTTGTCGCCCATGTTCTCGTAACCCCGCTGATTGCCATCGTGTACTTTTATCCAACCTACTCGCAGAATTTGCTTTTTCTGGGTTTTCCATGGGGAATCACTGCACCGCTTTTCATGCTGCTGCTTGCGATCATGTTGCGGAGAAAACAGATGGAGAGTCCATGAAATATAGTCTGGCAGGCGCGGTCAAGCAGGCAGACTTCCCCGGTGTACGCATGTGGCGAATGCCACAGGCCTCGTTCCTCTGCTGCCAGACGCTTGCAGCGAAAGCGGGGCCGCATGGAAAGGCATCGGCATGAACGATGAAATCGCCAGGGTCGTGTCGCTTTGCGTGGCTCTTGCTGGCGTTGAGACGCTTCATGGAGTCTTCAGGGCCACCGTTCTGGTTCCACGGATCGGGAAGAAAAGCGCTCTGAAGGTGAGTATTGTTACAGGTTCCGCCCTGGCATTCGGCGTTTGCTATCTTCTTGTTCCGGGCATAGGCGTCATCGACCCGGCCGTGCTGTTTGCCATTGGATTTTTCCTGGCGCTCTTCATGGCCAGCTTCGATATCGCTTTGGGCAAAGCCCTGCTCAAGCTGCCCTGGAGTAGAGTCTTGCGAGATTTTGACCCGCGATCCGGCAACTACCTGTCGCTGGGCCTTTTGCTGCTGATTTTGTTTCCGTATGCCGTCATGCAGATGCGTTAAGGAATAAGTCAGCTTCTCGCTGTGTATCGTTCCGGGTTTCGTGGAGGCAGATCGGTTCAAGTCAGACCACTGGAGCAGTCTGTTCGGAGCCTCCCCAATATCCGGTGCGATTCAGTTATTCAGGTATGTTGGGAATTTCGGTGGTCTTTCCCTGGTGATTTTGCAGCACGTATTCGTTCTCGTTTTTGTCGGCAATATAATAGTCCGGCATCAATGGGATCTTGCCTATATTGGTTGCTAATACATACATCGGTTGTGCAAGCCCGGTCGTATGGCCGCGCAATGCGTCGCGGATCAACTCGGCTCCTTTTTCTACCGACGTGCGGAAATGATCGATGCCCGGAGCGGCTTCACAGTAAAAAACATAGTAAGGCCGGATACGGGTACGCAGTAATTTCAGGTGGAGCTCTCTAAACGTATCTTCATCATCATTAATTCCCTTCAATAACACTGCCTGATTTCCAACATTAATGCCGCAACTCATCAGTTCGTAAACGGCTTTCTCTGTTTCATCAGTAATCTCTTTCGGATGATTGCACTGCGTGTTGATCCAGACGGGCACCTTGTGAAAACCGCCAATCGCATTCTTCAAGCCTTCTGTGATTCGTTGAGGCAACACAATCGGCAGGCGGGAACCTATGCGAATCATTTCGACATGGGGTATCTCGCGTAGTGTTGTAATCAGGTGTTCCAATTTATCGTCCGACAGGAGCAGCGGATCGCCCCCCGTTATAAGCACATCACGGATTTCGGTGTGTTCGGTAATCCAGGCCAAGCCTTCATCTACATCCATGCGCAGTTGCAGGTCCTGATCGACAACGAGTTCCTTGCGGAAGCAATGCCGGCAATAAATCCCGCAGGTTTCGACTACAGTAAAAGCAATACGATCATGATATTGCCGGGCAATACTGTCCGGCCGGACTTCCTCGGTTGCCCTGTTTTCCTTCCAGACCAGGTAATTATCCATTCCAAATTCATTGACCTGTTCCTGCATTGACGGAATGACCTGTTTGCGAATTGGACAGTTTGGGTCGTCTTTGTCCATCAACGATGCAAAATAGGGAGATACCCCCCACCGGGTATTCAACTTTTCAATGGCTTGCTTCTCATCGTCGGTTACATTGATGTACCTTTCAAGCTTCTCGAGCGTATTCACCTGATTCTGCATTTGCTTTACCCATTCTTCCGACATTGTTTCTCCTGTTCAATTTCAGTTATTTCAGCAACATGGCCCAACAGGGTTATGGCAGGCCCACCAGTCCGGACATGAAAAAACGGTATGCCTTCATTACAGTTATTCCTGCCGGAGAGTTGCCGGACCGCTTTCAGGATTCCCTGAATCTCAGAAAATCTTCACCCCACGCATTCAAGTCGTATCCCTTTACGCGCTGGATCAAGTCATCCATCCGGAACGCAATTTCCTGTTCACCCAGATTCAGCGCGGCAACCAGGCTTTGAATCATGCTTTGTTTGTCATACGGGTTTGTTAAGACAGCCCCTTTGAGCTCAACTGCGGCGCCCGCAAACTCGGAAAGAACCAGCACGCCAGAGGTGCCGGAGGCCGCTTTCGCCGAGATGTATTCCTTGCACACCAGATTTAATCCGTCACGCAATGGGGTAATCCACGCAATGTCTGCTGCAACGTAATACGGGATCAATTCCTCGAAAGGAACAGAACGATAGTAATAGCGCAAGGGTGTCCACCCCAATCGGGAAAATCGACCATTGATCCGACCCACAACCTGGTCCAGTTTCTCCCGCGTTGCCTTGTAAATTTCCATTCCCTGGGCTGCTGGTGTGACGATGTTCATCATGATCACTTTTTCATGCCATTCGGGGTGTTTCTCCAGGAAGGACTCGTAGGCCAGCATTTTTTCAATGGGACCCTTGACGTAATCCAGGCGCTCCACTGACAGGATGATTTTTCTTCCGTTGGCCTCATCCAGAAGACTCTGAGCCAGCGTTCTGGCTTTCTGACTTTCTGCGATGACTTCAATTTTGGCGTTATCGATTCCAACGGGATGAGCACCTACACCCATGACGCCGTACGGTGTACGTATCTTCCTGGTCACCTCTTCAACGCCGAGCGCACAGCCGTAAGTCAGATAAGTCGGCGCGCAGATTTCACTTTCCAGAATTTGTGCCGGCACATTTGAGCGAACGACGTCCACGAAATTTTCAACATAACGCGGGATATGAAAGCCGACGTAATCGCACTTCAGCAGGCTTGCGACGATGTCTCTTTTCCAGGGGATGATGTTAAAGACATCGGCGCCCGGGAATGTCGTATGGTGAAAAAATGCAATTTTGATGTCCGGTCGCAAATCCCGCAGATAGGCGGGAGTCATCCACAGGTTGTAATCATGAATCCAGACGGTTGCGCCAAAGGCTGCCGCTTCCGCTGTTCTTTGAGCGAAGAGAAGGTTGATTTCGCAAAAATGATTCCAGTGATCTTCTGAGAACGAGGCTCTCTCCGGGAATGAGAAGATGATCGGCCAAAATGATTCCTTGGAGAATTTTTTGTAGAAAAGATTGACATCATGGGCGGTCATGGCCACACGCGTCGCCACGAGATTGGGATATTTTTTCCTGTCCACGTCCACTTCAATTTCGAAGTTGGCGGGATTTCGACTTTCCTGTTGTGACCATGCGACCCAGGCGCCCTTTTCTCCTTTCGAAAAGAAGCCCAATAACGTGGGAATAATTCCATTGGGGCTCTTGGGTAGCTGGCGAATATGAGTCTTGCCTTTTTTGATTTCGTCAAAAGGCTGGCGGTGGTAAACCATAACGAGGTCAGCCTTGCCATAAGTTGTTTTGTAGGCTTTGTTGATTCCCCTGAAACATTTATTGAAACCATGAAAATGCATCGCCTCCAGGATTCCGGAAGGGCCTGTTTGATCGGCGAGGAATATCGCGCCATGAGAAGCAACGGCTTCCTTGAGGGCCGGCTCGCCATTGTTAACCACTACGCCCCTGTATCCTGTTTGCATCAGCGAGAGGTCGTTCAGCGTGTCACCCGCAACCAGGACTCTTGCTTCAGACAGGCCTTCTAATTTCAGGAGGCGCTTCAGGCTGTTACCTTTGGATACATCCATTGGAAGGAAGTCCAGGTATTTGTCCGCTGAATACAACACCGTTAACCCCAGCGCTCTGCCAATGTTCTCGACTTCGCCCAGGATTTCCGGGCTCTCATAATAGAATGAGCAGCGGCGCTCCTGGGGCACTTCCTGAAGTTGCAGGCCGGCAATGTCACCCAGTTCGTTTAATATCGCTTCCCGCCCGGGCCATTTTTCGGCAATCTCGCTCTGGAGAGACATGACAGGAACAAATGCGCCCTGATTTCTTTTCAATATCGTGGCGCCGACATCCCCGATGATGTAATCGGGGGTCGGGAGTGAAGAATCATCCAATAACGGCAGAATACTTTCGTATCCACGCCCGGTTACAAAGATGAGCAGAATTTCCTCTCGATGATCCCTGATGATTTTGTACAGGTCTGATGAAGGTTCGCCTGAATCCGGAGGCAGAAAGGTTCCATCAAGATCTGTTGCCAAAATCATTTTTATTCCTGAATTCATTCCGTTCCTTTTTGATGGTGCCCGGAATAACTGTCATATTCGGGCAGTTTGAAGCGTGTGTGTTTTTGGGGATCTGCCGATCGGGCAGGTCGAGTTGAAACTTCAGTCATGGCACTGCGCTCCCTGGCAGGAGTGGCAGGATGACTATGGTAGATATTCCTCTTCGGCATCGGCCAGAAGCAGGTAACAGGTAGCCAAAGACAATTTCTGTTCTGGCGTAATGTCGCCCAAGAGCATGCTTGGACGGTTGCTATTTTATTACCTTAACGCCTGAGATGCAAAATTCAGCGCCTTGTCAGTGATGGGCAGGCAGGCGCTGGCTCAACGGATGGCGGGAGAGAGAACGCGGTTTTCTGATGGTTTTCGGGCTCAGAAGTTTGTCCGGGTGTGCAGCCAAACAGCGCCTCAGAGCAGAGAGGAAAAGAGTGTCGCGATGCCGAGGAAGGAAAAGAACCCGACGACATCGGTGACGGTG
>JBFKMJ010000027.1:0-10193 GCA_041629915.1 Gallionella sp. | reverse complement strand
TCGGAAGCATAGCGGTGCAGGCTGCGCATGATGCCGCCCAGATACCATTGTTCGTGGGTGATGTATTCCACCGAACCGAACGCATCTTCCACGCCGGTATCGTAAAAAATGTAAATATAGAAGCCACTGACAACGACGACCCAGAACATCAGATAGGCAATCGCTCCCAGTGAATAGAACGGGTTGCATACAGTTCCGAAAATACCATTGAGGGCGCTTTCCAGACGCAGGAATACGGCCTGGCCAAGTCGCTGCAAGAGTTTAATCATGGTTACACCTCCGGAAAAAACTTCAGCCAATGGGCTGGTATCAGACTGCTAGGGAGCATCCGTGTTATTCATGTCATCCTGCTTCGGCGGGCAAGTCCGCTTCGGACTGCGACGATACTCATGCACGATCCACCAGGTAATCAACAATGAAATAAAAATACCCCATGCGATTGCATAAAAAATACTGTAATTAACTTCGTATTTGCCTGTCGTGGGATCGTAATCCGTGCAAAAGAGCCGCACCCTGTTCGAAAGACCTTCGAGTCCGGGCGCCACAGACTGGACGTTGTAAATCATATCTTTCAGCGGCTCGAGCAGGGTCTTGTTGCTAAATTCATCACCATAAATCTGGCGGTAAACCTTGCCTTCCGCATCAACAAAGGTTGTTTGCGTTATATGGTTGAAGCCGCCCTCTTCGGTTGGATAAAAGACGAACCCCAGATCACTGCTTAACTTCATGATGGTTTCGGGATCGGAACTGACGAATTCCCAGTTGGTCAGGTCGATACCCATGCGTTGGGCAAAATCACCCATTGCATCCGGCGTATCATTTTCCGTATCAAAACCCACCGTCAGCACGCCGAAGCTGTCTGCCCCCAGCGCAGCCTGGGAATGCTTTAACGCGCTCAAGCTGCGGGTTGTAGTGGCGCAGATAAACGGGCAATGCGTATAAATCATGCTGATCACCAGCGGCTTTCCCCGGTAATCGGACAGGCGCACGGTACGACCGCTTCTGTCCATGAATGAGTAGTCACCCAGTCGGTTACCTATCGCATTCTGGCTTATTCGCAGCACTTCCCTTTCATCAAGCACCTCAGGCGCAAGCACCTCCGGCGCTGCCATGGACGGCAGTGCGGTAAAGAACAAGGCTGCAAAACTTAGCGTTAACAAGCTTAGGCGCATCATTTACTCATTCCCTTAGAATACCCGACTATTTTACTATGATATATCGAAAATGCAAGTATAAATTATACTTGGCTAATATACTTCTCAGAGGAATGGCAAAATAAAAAACCCGTCTGCACAATGGCCGGACGGGTTTTCTTGCCAGCAGAATAAATCAGGCGCCGAAATTTACTTCCAGCATCAACGCGATCATCAACACACTGAACTGCACCAGGGATGCAACAAAATTGGCCATTGCTGTCTGTTTTGTCGGATGAGCCACCAACTGCACGCTCTTGGCGATAAAGTAGGCTCCCCCCAGCAATGCACCGGCGAGATAAATCCAGCCTAGACCGTAATATACCGGCAACAGGGAAACCAGTACCAGAAGAATGGTGTGCCCCAGAATAATGCGCGCCGCCTTCTTGTCACCTTTCACTACCGGCAGCATGGGTATCCCCGCCGTGGCATATTGATCGCGAATGACGATTGCCAGACTCCAGAAATGAGGGGGCGTCCACAAAAACAGCACCAATGCGAGCAAGCCGGGAAGCGGGCCAAAAGAAGGGTCAACCGCAGCCGCACCCGCCAGCACCGCAAAACTTCCCGCCAATCCGCCAAATACGATATTCAGCCAGGTACGCCGTTTCAGCCAGGCCGTATAAACAATCGCATAGGTAAACGCACCGAGAAAGATATTCAGTGCTGTCATTGCATTGAAGGCGAGTGCGGCAGAGATGACCGCAAAGGTGAGCATTAGTCCGATTATCACCAACCACTTTCGACTATGCTCAAAAAAACCGTTTACGAATGGCCGGTTATGGGTACGCGTCATTTTTGCGTCAATGTCGCGTTCGAAATACTGATTAAAGGCCCCTGCGGCCGCAGAAGCCACCAGAACCGTCAGGGACAGAACCAGAATTTGCAGGCTCGTCAACGCCTGCCCCGGAGTAATTGCCATGCCACCCAGAGCAGCCAGTGTAATCACCACACCTATACGCAACTTGAAGAGATTAATATATTGACTGACCATGGTCACGGTATCCGTAGTTATTCCTTTTTCGTCAACGAGAAAGGACTGGTTGATTTTTCTGTGTTTGCTACAGCCGAATACTTCTAACCTAAACCGTGCCGGCATTACCCCGCCACAATCCGCCCCACTGTCAGGCTTAGGTTAGAGGTCTCCCTCTAACTGGATTACAGTTACTGCAATGAATCGGGGGAAGGGTGCCACGGCACCCCCCCGTCATCCTATGGTTCTAAGACAAGCCCCACACCGTGGACAGATATTTGAAGTTCACGAAGTAGTACAGCACGAGTGTGACGAACAGGATCATGGCCAGCACAAAAGTACCCGGCGCTTCCATGCCCCACATGCCGATATGCTTCTTCCCGGTCCTTTCGGCAACAACATCGGCGTCCTCCACTTTCGGCCAAGGCGCGGAATCCTCTGCAATGCGCTCACCGGTAAAGATGGATGCCAGCACAACCGCGATAAACATGATCGCACCAACCGACATGACCATACCGAATATCTCACCAATATCCATAAGGCCCTTGGCAATTTCCGGATATTCATAAGCCAGTGGCTGGCCGGCAAAGGTAATGTCAGCATGACGGCGCTGCACACCCAGAGTACCTGCTCCCATCAAGGCAATCGAAAAGACCCAGGCGCCAAGACTGAAGACGTAGGGTTGCCATTTCGCAATTCCCGACAGCACGATCTTGCGCTGGAATACCACTGGTATCAGATAATAAGTCACTGCCATGAATGCCATGGTGGTGCCCGCCACGAGCGTGCCATGGAAATGGCCCGGCAGATAGGCAGTGTTGTGGATAATCATGTTGATCTGTTCCACGCTCATTACCACGCCGGAAATACCTCCGATGAAGCCGAAGCCAACCAGCGACAGGAACATCCCCGAGAACACCGGGTTCCCCCAAGGAGCCTTGCGCAGCCAGGTAAACAGGCCGGTATCCAGCCCCTTCCTGCGCTGAGCCACCTCAATGGAACCAGGAACGGTCAAACCATGGATCATACTGGCCAGTACCGCGAGGTAGATCATGTAGCTGGTATTGAGTATCTTCCATGTGGAAGTCAGTCCCGGATCAGACAACAGGTGATGCGCGGAACCCAGTTGCAGGAACAGGATGTACATCAGGAAGGCACCACGACTCACCTTCTCGGACATCGGCTTGGCGCCGAATACCAGCGAAGCGATGAGGTACCAGATAGTGATGTGGGTCGCCACGTTGATTTGCTGCGAAGAGTGGCCAAAGCCCCACCAGATAACCCGATATACCATGGGGTCAATGTGGCTGATCAACCCGACAGACCAGAAGAAAGTCGGGATCAGGATCAGCGCGCCGGATACGATGGTAAATACGGCAATCACGGTTGCCGTCACACCACCGAACACTACCAGCGGAAGCGATCCGCTATAGGTTTTCTCCCTCTTGGCCACCACCAGCGTGCCAAGAAACACAAAACAGCCGATCAACGCGCCCACGGCAAACAGGATCAGTCCCAGGTAAAAATGTGGTTCTGCCTGAAGCGGCGGGTAGGAGGTCATCATAACGCTCGAGTTACCCCCCAGTACCGCCACGGCCACCATAGCTGCACCGACCAGCATGAGCCAGAACTGCGCCCATGCGAAGCGCGGAGTTGCCAGCCGGTTACCCAGCACATGCGCACCGAGAAAATACAATGCGGCCATCTCGAAGAAAATGATCCACACCGCGAGGTTGACCAGGCCATGTGCCGTCAGCGCCATGTAAAACAGTTCCGGGCTGAGCAATTGCACACTCGGCATACGAGTTAGCGCCACCCCGACACCAAACAGACCACCAACCAGCAAAAATACCACTGCGGCAAACGCGTTCCACTTGACCAGCGTATTGGCAGTTCTGTGAATCTTCAGGCCGGAAACCGGGTCAACTCGAAAATCAGACATTGTTGTCGTCGCCATTATTTCCTACTCCTTTACGTAAATTCTGCCCAGCATCGAATGATGCCCGATGGTGCCGGCACCACCGCAGTATTCACCGCATGCTATGGCAAAAGTACCGGTTTTGTTGGGTGTTATGGTTGTAACCTGCTCGTAGCCGGGATAAACCTGAAAATTGATGTTTTCCGGCAACAGCGAGAATCCATGCCCAACGTCATAGGAGGAGATATGCAAGCGATATTTTTCCCCTTTCTTCAGCTCGAGAATGGGACGATATTGCCAGGACATGGCTGCCAGATAGACATCGCTACCGGGCGGAGGCGCCACCACGTCCTCACCTGTCGCATCATCCTTGCGGATAGCGTATTTGGCCGTAAATTCGTCCACTTTTTGAGCATACGCCTCAATGGTGGTTTTATATGTCTCGTTACTCATGTTTTGTGGTCCGACGAAGTGCCAGCCGGTCATCCAGATAAACATGAAAATGCACCATGAAAATGAGAGCACGATCCATATTATCTCGCTGCGTTCGATGGGTTCACGCCACCAGTCCGGATTTGTCGGGGGGGTATAAGAAGTTCCCATAGCTATATTTCTCCCAGTTGATTAATCAAGTACGGCAATTACGGAGCCGGCGGCACGTTCATTATGTCCCACAATCCCCATAGCGTATAAAGCACCATGGGTACCAATACAGCCAACACCAGCATCAGCCATTGATTATCCAACGCTTTTTGCATGAAATGAGGGTTTACTCCATTCGGATTCGATTCTGACATTGTTTATTCCTCCCTTAACAATTGATGGCTGACGCCACAGACAGTTGACACGAAACAAAACAACCTTGCGACCTTGTTTCTATATTTCCACATACACCTCCCATGCTGACGTTTCATGTCAGCCCGCGGAACTTCAGGAGGTGTTTAATGCCGAAGCAGCATGAAAAGACCGATGCCAAAATATACTGCGGCGCCAGTAGCCAGCAATACGGTTAACAACAGCATCTTGTTGTGCAGCATCTGCTGAACGAACTGAACCAGCGAATTCCCAGTCTTGGATGATTCCATTGGATAGCCTCCCGATTACATTATTATTCGACGGCAATTAGCACGATTTTCACATGCGACAATTTGACGCGGTGCGAAATTGTGTTCCGACCGAGTGAATCTGTCAAGTATAAATTGCAAGTATTCTTATCAAGTATTCTGTATGACTGCATCTCCTGACCTCCTACCACCCATGCTCACCCTGCCATAAACTCAACCCGTTCTGCGTGTCATACACCTCTACCAAGCATGTATTCCGGAAATGCAAATATTTTTCGCTAACTTGGTTCGACAACCCAGATTATTTCAGGCCCAGCACATCCTGCATGTCATACATACCTGCCGGATTTTCCTTCAGGAATCGCGCGGCACGCAGCGCGCCCAGCGCAAAAGTCGCGCGACTGCTCGCCTTATGGGTAATTTCAACGCGCTCGCCGAGCCCCGCATAAAGCACGGTGTGGTCGCCGACAATGTCACCACCACGCACCGTGGCAAAGCCGATGGTGGAGGGATCACGTTCCCCGGTTACCCCTTCCCGTCCATACACGGCGCATTGCGCCAGATCACGCCCGAGGGTGCGCGCCACCACCTCGCCCATGCCCAGCGCGGTACCGGACGGCGCATCCACCTTGTGGCGGTGGTGCGCCTCAATGATCTCGATGTCATAACCATGAGACAGCACGTGCGAAGCGGTTTCCAGCAACTTGAAAACCAGGTTTACCCCGACACTCATGTTGGGCGCGAATACGATGCCGATGTCCTGCGCCGCCGCGCCAAGCTGCGCCTTCTGTTGCGCGCTCAGGCCGGTCGTGCCGACCACCATATGCACACCCAGCTTGCGGCAGACATCGAGGTGCAGCAGCGTGCCTTCAGGACGGGTAAAGTCAATCAGCACATCCGCTCCCTGCAGGGCTGCGGCCACATCCGAATCGATTGTTACCCCGCAAGCCGCGCCGCATAACTCCCCGGCATCCTTGCCAAGCAGTGCGCTGCCGTCATGCTCCAGCGCGGCATGCAACACCAGATCATCGGCCTGCATCACACATTCCAGCAACGCGCGCCCCATGCGTCCGCTGCTGCCGGCAATGGCAATCCTGATTTTGCTCATAGCGAATCTCTCATTCTGCAGCCTGCCCGTCATCATCCACGCGTACCAGCCTGTCGCCCTCGAAATAAACCGTCAGCCTTTTCTTTTCGACCATCTTGCCCTGCTGTTCCAGACGATAGATGTAGTCCCAGCGATCCCCGTGAAAGGCATCATTGACCATCGGGGTGCCCAGCACATAACGCACCTGCTGCCTTGTCATGCCGATCTTGAGCTTGTCGCGCATCTCCGGCGTGACAAAATTGCCCTGGCGGATATCCATCTTGTATGGCGACAGCACCGGCGAGGAAAGGTAGCTGCATGAAGACAGCAGCATGGAAAGCAGAATCAGTTTGATACGCATAATCATCCCGTCAATTCAATTAACTTCGCATGATACCTCAAGCGGCCATACCCAACATCTCTGCCGCATGTTTGCGTGTGGTTTCAGTAAGCTTTACGCCGCCCAGCATGCGGGCAATCTCCTCAATGCGTTGCTCACCCTCCAGCACAACGATGCGGCTCATGGTGGCGCCATTTTCAACCACCTTGTTTACCTGCCACTGATGATCGGCCGCAGCGGCCACCTGCGGCAAATGCGTGACACACAGAACCTGATAATCCCTGCCCAATTGCTTGAGCAAACGCCCGACGATTTCCGCCACACGCCCGCCGATGCCGCTATCCACCTCGTCGAAGATCAGTGTCGGTACGCTGGCAATCCGGCTGGTGGCGACCTGTATTGCCAGACTGATGCGTGACAGCTCGCCGCCGGAAGCAACCCTGGCCAGGCTGCGCGCCGGCACACCGGGGTTCGCGGCAACCTGGAACTCGACGGCTTCCAGGCCGCACGCATTGCCTTCGGCCAACGGCGGCAATGCCACGGCAAAGCTGCCGTCCTGCATCGCCAGCGTCTGCATCGCCGCGGTAATCTCGCGCGCCAGTTTGCTGGCTGCCCGTTTACGTCCTGCGCTCAGCTTCTGCGCCGCTCCCAGGTAGCTCTGCTGCGCGGCTTGCTCCCGTCGCGTCAGTTCGGCGAGATCGGCAACGCCACCCAGCTCCGCCAGACGCGATTCGATGTGCTGCAAGGCCTCGTCCAGATGTTCAGGAGAAACGCGGTATTTACGTGCGGCATCCATCACGCACTGGATACGCTGTTCCAGTTCGCGCAGCCGCTGCGGGTCAGCATCCAGTCGCTGCTGGTAATGGCGCAACGCGTACACCGCCTCCTGCAGCTCGGCCTGCGCGCTTTCCAGCAATTGCTGGGTATCGCCCAGGCTTGCGTCATGCGACATCCCGTCGCGCAGCCGCGCCGTCAGCGCGTTGAGTTGCGCCAGGCAGGCGGTGTCTGATTCGCCCAGAATTTCGATGCCGAATGCGGCGGTCTCCAGCAGGCTCGCGGCATGCGCGAGTCGCGCATGGTCTGCCTGCGTCTCACCCCATTCCGCCGCGTTGAAATTCAGGCCGCGCAACTCGTCGCGCTGAAACTGCAACAGCTCGCGCTCGGCCGCCACCATTTCGGCATTCTCGCTCAGGCCGATGCGGTGACGGCGCAAGGCCTGCCAATCGCGATAAAGCGCCGAGACCTGCCGCGCATCGTCCAGCACGCCCGCATAGCCGTCCAGCAGCATGCGTTGCATATCGGGACGCAGCAGCGATTGGTGCGCGTGCTGGCCATGGATATCGAGCAGCTGTTCGCCTGCTTCACGCAGCTGCTGCAGGGTGGCACTGCGCCCGTTGATGAAGCCGCGTGAACGTCCGCCTGCATCCAGCACGCGGCGCAACAGGCACACGTTCTCATCACCCGCCAGATCCTGCTCGTTCAGCCATGTTTGCAAATGGGGCAGCGCCGTGATGTCGAACTCAGCGGCGATCTCGGCGCGCTCGCAATCGTTGCGCACCATTGCGGCATCGCCACGCCCGCCAAGTGCCAGCGACAACGCACCAATCAAAATGGATTTGCCCGCCCCGGTCTCGCCGGTCAGCGCGGTAAAACCGGAGGAAAAATCCAGCTCAAGCAAGTGGACGATGATGAAATCGCGGACACTCAGGAATTTCAGCATTTACAGCGTCTGGTTCCAGAGCAGCTTTTCGCGCAACGTATGATAGTAGCTGTGCCCCACCGGGTGCAGCAGGCAGGCTGCCGCAGGGTGGCGTGTAACCACAATCTTGTCGTGCAGCTGCAAGTCACAACTGGTATGGCTGTCATAGCGCACGTGGATATCGCTGGTGCGGTGCATAAGTATCTCCAGCACGGAGCTGCTCTTCACCACGATGGGGCGATTGCTCAGCGTATGCGGACACACCGGCACCAGTTCCAGCACATCCAGACTGGGGTGCAGAATCGGCCCGCCTGCCGACAGCGCGTAAGCCGTCGAGCCGGTCGGTGAGGAAACAATCAGACCGTCTGCGCGCTGGTTGTACAGGTACTCGCCGTCGATGCGCACCTCGAACTCGATCAGGCTGCTGATATTGCTGCGATGCACAACCACTTCATTCAATGCCAGGCCGCTGGATATTTCGACGTTGTTGCGCAACACGCGCGCCGCCAGCAACAGGCGCTGTTCGGTGACGAACTTGCCATCCAGCATCGCCTCGATGCTGTCCTGCATGTTCTCCAGCGTGAGGTCGGTGAGAAATCCCAGCCTGCCCTGATTCACACCAACCAGCGGCACCTGATAGGGCGACAGGGTACGCGCGATATTCAGCATGGTGCCGTCCCCCCCGATCACGATAGCCAGATCCACGACACTGGCCATCTCGTCCAGGCTCATAGCCGGATAGGGGCTGCCCTTGATCTGCTCGGCGGTCAGGCTGTCCACTACTACGTTCAACCCTCTTGACGACAGAAATGCAGCCAGACTCAGCAGCGGCCCGGCAATTTCCGGAGCCCTGTGTTTGCCGATCAACGCGACGTTCTGGAAGGGGAATTTCATGAGCGCGATTAAACCACATCACCCATGCAATGACAAAGCCGACAACGTGCAGCTAAAGCAGGGTTTCAATCGCCGGAAAAAGCTCTCTTTCCTCAAATCTTACGTGGGCCGACAGGCACTTGCCGAAGCGGCCCAATGCCTCGGCGTCATTCCGGCTCAATTCATCACGCAGCGCCCGCAACTGCCGATGATCCGCCATGGTGCGCTCCACAAGCGGTTGTGTTTCCATGCTGCGCAGAAGCGGCAGCAACGATTGCTCTTCAACCTGAAAATGCGGCTCCAGCTCACCGGAGAACGCACGAATGACACGCTGACAGGTTTCAGCCACCAGCACTTCATCGCGCGACTGCGCCGCCCGCTCACATGCCTTCGCCAGCGTGAGCGCGGTGTGATGCTCTCGTGACAAGGGTTGCAGGGTCGCACTTCTTTTCATATCAGGCGCCCCTCAAGCCGGTGTCACCACAAAAACCTGTGGGTCGTCGCCATACTCCAGCAAAATACGGCGCACCCGTTCCTGCCACAACTGCCGAAACTCGGCGACTTCGTCCGGTGTCGCGATATTCGCCAGGCAATTTGCCATCAGTTCGGATACGCGCGGTGATCCCGGCACATGCTGCAAATTGGCTGCAACATGCACCGCCTGATTCGTATCCAGCCGGGTAAAACGCATTTCTCCCGGCATGTTCACTGCAAAAAACAGCAAGCGCCGCCGGTCAAAACGCCCGGCAAGTCCCTTGAAGCCGTTTTCCGACGTGGCGCCGGTCAGCATGCTTACGACATTCGCAATGACGCCCGTCACACCACTTTCAACTTCCTGACGGAATTCCACGCGAATATCGCCACGCACCGGCATGGTATCCAGGTAAAGAAAATCCAGCGCCTTGCGAGTCGCCCAATAGGCCGACGCTACCGTCGGGCAGGAATGCCCGGCCAGTCGCACCGCATCGAAATATCCATACTGCAGAATCCCCCCCTCCGTTGCGCCGAGGAATTCGGCCAACGGGTCATACAGGTTGATTCTGGGT
>JBFKMJ010000026.1:0-10222 GCA_041629915.1 Gallionella sp. | reverse complement strand
GGCGAATCCGCGCAACGGGGTTGCGATGTTTTTCCCCAGCGCGATGACCTTGAATAATTCGCCCATCTCCGCCGGACTGGTGAGTTTCTGCAACTGTGCCGAGCGCGGCAGGTAATCGCGCAGGTTTTCCGGTGAAGTGTCCTGCAATAAATCGGCGATACCGCAATTGATCAGGAAGAACGCCTGCGAGGTGTAGCCCAGCAACTCCATACCCGCATCGATGCCGCATTCCGCGATATCGGTGAAGTTGACGTGGGCGGTGATGTCCTGCAAGCCGGGCAGGAAGAAAGGATCGCTGTGTGCGCGGTGCCGATAGTGGCACATCAGCGTGCCGGTATTGCGCTGCGGATGATAGAACTCGCGCGTGCCAAAACCGTAATCGATGAACAGCAGCACGCCCTGTTCCATGCAGCTTGCCAGGCTGTTGACCAGGCCGCGCGCGGCGAGGCAGATTTCGCTGACATAATCGTCCGGCACGGTGATCTGCTGCGCTGCATCCAGCAGGGCTGCGTCGCTGATTGCGCGTTCCTGCCAGACGAACCCTGTGTCGCCATTGGCCACGCCACGCTCGGTCAGCGCGCTGTCCTGCCAGTGCACCAGATGGACCGGCAGGGCATCGAGCACCTCGTTGGCAATGATTGCGCCGCTGAATTTTTCCGGCAGCGCATCCAGCCAATGCACGCGATCAGCCAGGTGCGGCAGACGCTCGCGCAACAAGTCCTGCTGGCGCGCGCGCAGGTCAGCACTTACCTCCAGAATCATGTAGCGTTCGGGCAGACTGCCCAGCCGTTCCAGTTCGCCAAGCATGTCCGCCGCGAGTTTGCCGCTGCCCGCGCCCAGCTCCAGAATGTGCGACGCGCTGTGCGCCATGATTTCTGCCATCTGCCGCGCTACGCTGCGGCCGAACAGCGGCGACAGTTCCGGTGCGGTAACAAAGTCGCCCGCCTCTCCGAATTTATGCGCGCCGGCTGTGTAATAGCCCAGTCCGGGCGCGTACAGTGCCAGCTCCATATAATGCGCAAAGGAAATCCAGCCGCCGCGCCCGCTTATGTCACGGCGGATATGTTCGCTCAATTGCGCGCTGTGGCGGGCGGCTTCCGGGTTGGGGGTGGGCAGAGTTGTCGGCATGGTCGGGTATAATTCCGGAAGTGCGTTCGTCCACGAAAACCACGAAAGTTCGGAACAGTCTGTTCGCGTTGTGAACTTTATTCAGTGACTTTCGTGTTTTTCGTGGATCGATATTTTTTTATCGATAATTCCTTAAGGTGGTCGAGTCTAATGGAGTCTGCGATGCAAGGCAAAGTGGTCCTGGTGACCGGAGGTGCGAAGCGCGTCGGTGCGGCGATTTGCCGCCGCCTGCACGCGGCCGGCGCGCAGCTTGCCGTGCATTACCGCAACTCCGCGCAACAGGCATCGGCGTTGCAGAATGAACTGAACGTGCTGCGCCCGGAAAGTGCGGCGACCTTCCAGGCGGACCTGCTTGACCCGGATGCGCTGCCACAGCTGGTGCGCGAGGTCGTGGCAAAGTTCGGGCGGCTGGATGCGCTGGTCAACAACGCGTCGAGTTTTTATGCCACCCCGCTGGCGGAGGTGGACGAAAAGCAATGGCACGATCTGCTCGGCACCAACCTGCGTGCGCCGCTGTTCCTCGCGCAGGCGGCAGCGCCCGAGTTGCGCCGTCATCACGGTTGCATCGTGAACATCGCTGACATTCATGCCGAGCGCCCGATGCGCGGGCATCTGCTGTACAGCGTGGCCAAGGCCGGGCTGACCGCATTGACCCGCGCGCTGGCACAGGAAATGGCGCCGCAGGTGCGTGTCAACGCCGTCTCTCCGGGTGTGATCGTGTGGCCGGAAAATGCGGCCTGGATGGACGAGGAGCAGCGCCGCAAGATCGTCGCGCATACGCTGCTCAAACGCGAAGGCGAGCCGGACGATGTCGCACGCACCGTGGCTTTCCTGATCCAGGACGCGCCCTATGTCACCGGGCAGGTCATCTCGGTGGATGGTGGCAGAAGCGTCAATATTTAACCCGGAAAAAATAGCTGTCCACGAAAAACACGAAAAAATCCAAAGCACTCTATGCCATGAACTGTTGCCAAATAGGTGACTCGCAGTATCAGCGTATTTTTTATTTAGTGCTTTTTGTGTCTTTTGTGGACAACTTGCAGCTTGTAAATCTTATTTGGAATTTTCATGAACGACATCACCCAGCCCATCCATTTCGAGCGCCATTCGACCAACTTCAACCGCCTCAAGGGGCGGCTTGAACACCATGTCGGCAAGGCCATCGCCGACTTCAATATGATCGAGGCGGGTGACACGGTGATGGTGTGCCTGTCCGGCGGCAAGGACTCGCATGCGCTGCTCGACATCCTGCTTACGCTGCGCAAGCGCGCGCCAATCGATTTCCGCATTGTCGCGATGAATCTCGACCAGAAGCAGCCGGGCTTTCCCGAGGAAGTGCTGCCGAACTATCTCAAGTCCATCGGCGTGGATTACCACATCGAGGCGCAGGACACCTATTCCATCGTCAAGGAAAAAATACCCGAGGGCAAGACCACCTGCTCACTGTGCTCACGGCTGCGGCGCGGCATCATCTACCGTGTTGCGCACGAACTCGGTGCGAACAAGATCGCGCTGGGGCACCACCGCGACGACATGATCGAGACGCTGTTCCTGAACATGTTCTTCGGCGGCAAGCTCAAGGCGATGCCGCCCAAGCTGATCACCGACAAGGGCGATCACATCGTGATCCGCCCGTTGGTCTATTGCGCGGAAAAGGACATCGCCCGCTATGCGCGCGGCATGGAGTTCCCGATCATCCCGTGCAACCTGTGCGGCTCGCAGGAAAACATGCAGCGCCAGAACATCAAGAAAATGCTCGCCGCATGGGAGTTGGAGTATCCGGGGCGCAGCCAGACCATCTTCACCGCGATGCAGAACATCGCCCCATCGCATTTGCTCGACGACGGCCTGTTTGACTTCAGGCACCTCAAGCTTGGCGACGAGGTGCCGGAAGGCGATGTGGCGTTTGATGACGCGTAGCAGTGCTGTCCCTACTTCGTCAGGGCCAGAAAAAGCGTGGGCAATTTTTCAGGGAGTTGGGCTACGCGGTCGATGATGGTGTATTGCTTGCCGAAAATATCCGCGACATATTCATCCGCCTTGTGGTCAAGGTTGATGCAATAGGAGTAGATGCCCTGCCGGTCCAGTTCCTTTACCGCCTGCCGTGCATCTTCGATCAGTAAGCGGCCGTCCTTGCTGTCTATGTCCGAGGGCTCGCCGTCGGTGAGTATCAGCATCAGCTTCTTGTCGGCCGGCTGTTTTTCCAGATAGTGCGCCGCGTGGCGCATCGCCGCGCCCATGCGCGTGGAATAGCTGGCTTCCATTGCCGCCAGCCGCCCTTTGACTTGATCGTCCCAGCCTTCGCTGTAGCCCTTGATGTGCAGATAGCGCACGTCATGCCTCGTGTTGGAATGGAAGCCGGCGATGGCGAACAGGTCGCCCAGTTTTTCGATTGCCCAGGCCAGCAGCGATACCGCTTCCTGGCTCAGTTCCAGAATGGTCTGGTCGCAGCCCGCCGCCTTTTCGTTGAGCGATTCCGACAAGTCCAGCAGCTGCATCACCGCGATGTTGCGCCCGCTGGTTTTGTGGCTCATGTTGATGCGCGGGTCGGGCATCGCGCCGCTCTTGTAGTCGATCAGCGACCGCAGCGCGACATCCAGATCCAGTTCGCTACCCTCTTCCTGGTAGCGAATGCGCACCTTGTCCTGCGGCTTGAGCAGGTCGAGCATCTTCTTCAGGCGCTTGGCCAGTGCGCCGTGCTTGGCCAGTAGTTTGTCAATTTCCGCCGCATTGCCGGACGGATGCAGGGCCTCATACACACTCACCCAATCCGGGCGGTAGCTCTGGCTGTTGTAGTCCCACTCGTGGTAATGGCGCGGCGGCAGGCCTTTGAGTTCCTCACTCGAGTCCATCGTGCGATGTTGATTGGCAACCTCGCCCTCGTCATCTTCCTCGATGAAATGCCACATCTGGCGGTTGTCATCGCGGTAATCTACAACGGTGTCTTTGAAATGTGTTTTGGCAAGCTGGTCGCTCTGGCGGCGCGTCCTGGCCACAAATGCAACCGCCAGCTCGGCAATCTCCGGCGTGCTCATGTCACCTGCTTTCAGCAACGCATGAAAGCGTTGCGCAAATTCGATGACGTACGGGTTCCTGTAGGGATGAGCCGGATCGAGTATCGCGCGCGACAGCATGGTCAGGCGATGACGCACGCCGGATTCCAGTTCGGGATCGCAGGCATCTTCGGCAGGGATGGGGTGCAACGCCATGAAGATGCGGCGCAGGCCGGGATACTCGCGCATCGCCAGATATTCCACGCGGCTGTCTTCCAGAAATTCCACCGCCATGCGCTGGAACGGACTGAAGTTGTCGGCAAAAATAGTTGTTGTCCAGCGCCGATGCCCGGCAATGTGCGCCAGCACCGCGCGGTAGCGGTCCATGCCCGAAATATCCCTGGCGTCATCGTAAGCATCCGGCAGGCGAATGCCGAGCTTGTCGTAATAGGGAATCGGCTTGCGCAGTTCGTCGAAAGCGCTCGAATAGGGGATCAGCAGGCCTTCATCGCGCCACAGGCCGCGCAGATACATGTCCAGCTTGCGTTCGTTATCCACCAGCAGCGTGCCGTGCCGCTCGCGTTGCAGCACGGCACGACTGTCCGCCGATTGCAGGCTGAAGTAATCGACCTGCCGGTCGGGATGATCCCTGTAATGGCGCACGCCGTAGTCCACCCAGTTCTTCAGTCCCGCCAGCGAAAGCTGGCCGAGCAACAGCGGAATCTTCTTGAAGAATTCCGGCAGCCCCGGGCTGGGAAAAGTCTGGTGTTTGCCGTGGACCGAGCTGGTGGTGCGCTCCATGAAATCCAGCACGATATCCAGATAGTCGCGCAGTTGTTGCGGTGATTGCAGCCGTCGCGCGGTGACCGGCAGCGATTGCAGGAACGGCGTAATGGCTTTGCTGTTGGGCGATTTTGTCATCCTGTGGATGCATTCCATGATGGCGGGCAGCGCATCTTCGCCCAGCCTTCTTGCCACTGTTGGCCATTTCTCCAGGAAAATCAGGATCGGTTCTGCGCCGCGTCCCATCTTGCCGAGGAAACGCGCACTCTCGATGTAGGCCGCTACACCCCGCCCGGAAAGCGTCGCCAGGGCCTCGCCCATGCAATCCGCAAACATCGGTTTCACGCGCGGGAAGCCGCAGTCGAGCTGCTGCCAGTAGGTTTCCAGTTCAGCCGGTATGGTCGCGGTCGTCATGATTCTTCAGCAATTTGTGGGTGACCGTTACCCAAATACTGCATCGATCGCATGATCCAGCGTATCGCGGATGTCCGCATCGTCGGTGATCGGGCGCACCAGCGCCATGCGGCATGCGGCGCGTGGTTCGACTCCGCCCTTGATCAGGGTGGCCGCATACACCAGCAGACGCGCGGAAATGCCCTCGTCCAGTCCGTGTCCTTTCAGGTTGCGCGCAGCCTGGCCGATTTTCACCAGTTGCGCGGACAGCCCGGCTTCGATGCCGGTTTCCTTGCCGAGTATCTGCGCTTCCAGATCGGCAGACGGATAATCAAAATCGAACGCGGTAAAGCGCTGCTTGGTGGATTGTTTCAAGTCCTTCAGCAAACTTTGATAGCCGGGATTGTAGGAAATCACCATCTGGAAATCGGGGTGCGCCTGGAGCAGCTCGCCCTTCTTGTCCAGCGGCAGGGTGCGGCGATGGTCGGTCAACGGGTGGATCACCACGGTGGTGTCCTGGCGCGCCTCGACAATTTCGTCGAGATAGCAGATTGCGCCGATGCGCGCGGCCGTAGTCAGCGGGCCGTCGAGCCAGCGCGTGCCGTTGGCATCGAGCAGGTAGCGCCCGACCAGATCGCTGGCGGTCATGTCCTCGTTGCACGCCACGGTAATCAGCGGCTTGCCCAGTTTCCACGCCATGTACTCGACGAAGCGCGACTTGCCGCAGCCGGTCGGGCCTTTGATCATCACCGGCAGGCGCGCCGCGTAGGCGGCTTCGTATAAGGTAACCTCATCGGCGAGTACCAGATAAAATGGCTCTTGGTGAATCTTGTACTGATCCTTGTTATCCATGTTCCGCTCCCAATAAACAAAAACGCCCCCAGCAAGTGGGGGCGCAAATACCACTCGACTTCAAATCGATTTACTTGTGCACGCCCAGTTTTTCGCGCCAGCCGGGGAATATCTTGTCGGCATCGCCCGGGAAGGACTCGAAGGCGCGGGCAAATTCCTTGTGCTCTTTCGCGAATTCGATCGGATCGGCACCGGTCTTCCAGCACTCATAGGACTGACGCAACGAGATCGCGCCGGCCGCCGGCGAGTCGATGTGGCCGAAGGAGCCGCCACCGGAGGTGTTGATCACGTTGCCGTGGCCGAGGTTCTCGAAGAAGCCGGGCAGGCGCAGCGCGTTCATGCCGCCGGAAATGATCGGTGTGGTGGCCTTCATGCCGTGCCACTCCTGATGGTAGTAGGGGCCGTCGGCAGAGTCGCGTTCGATCATGTAGGCGATGTTCCTGTCGTCCTGCGCGCCTTCCATCTTGCCGTAGCCCATGGTGCCGACATGGATGCCGGAAGCACCTTGCAGGCGGGCCATCTTGGACAGCACAAACGCGGTGTAGCCACGCAGGGCGGACGGAGAAGTCACGGCGCCGTGGCCGGCACGGTGATAGTGGAGGAATTGTGCGGGGTACTGACGGCGGGCAGTGGTGATCATGCCGGGGCCACCGACGTAGCCGTCGACCAGGAAGGCGACCTTGTTGGCATCCGGGCCGAACGCTTCCAGGATGTAGTCGGCGCGGGCGAGCATTTCGTAATGGTCGTCGGCGGTGATGTTGGCGGAGAACAGCTTGGCCTGGCCGGTTTCGTCCATGGCGCGCTTCATCGCGTCAACCACTAGCGGGATCACCTTCTTGGTCGGGCAGAACACCTGGTTGCCCTGCGGTTCGTCATTCTTGATGAAGTCGCCACCGAGCCAGAACTGGTAACAGGCCTTGGCGAATGGTTCCGGACGCAGACCCAGTTTGGGCTTGATGATGGTGCCGGCGATATAGCCGCCATCGACGCGGGGGCGGCCCAGGGTGTCCCACATGTCGGCGATGTTCATGGCCGGACCGTCATACAAACGCAGTATGGACCAGGGCACATAGAAGTCATGCATCTTCAGGCATTTTACGTCGCCCTGGCCCTGATTGTTGCCGATGCACAAGGTCAGAAACGACACCAGCATGGTGCGGCCGTCGGTAATGTTGCGGTCGAACAGGTCGATCGGGTAGGCAACTTTCATCACACCCTTGGCTTCGTCGATGAAATACACCAGCGCGTCAACGCCCTTGGTGAATTCATCGGTGGTGCAGACTTCAACGTTGGTGCCGGTGGAGGATTCGGCCGCGATGTGCGCCGCAGTTTCCAGGTAGCCATAGCCCGCAGCTGGCTGCATATGGTAGGCGACGAGAACGTGCTTGTCACCCGCGATTAGATCTGCTTCTTTCAGACTCAGATCCGCATAACGATTCGATTGATCCATTTGCCTGCTCTCCTGTGATAACAATTAATTTCAGCTTGCAACGGTGGTTACTATAGAGGTGTCGATATATAAACGATAGTCAATTATTTTTATAAACATCATAAGTATTGCTTATGGTTTGGTATGATAGCGCCATCTTCTGGACTTTTACTTTCGGCAATGCTTCATCTTACCCTGCGTCAACTTCAGGTATTTGAAAAGGTGGCTACTCACCTGAATTACTCGCGCGCCGCCGAGGAACTATACCTGTCGCAACCGGCGGTGTCCATGCAGGTCAAGCAGCTGGAAGAGAATATCGGTTTGCCGCTGTTCGAACAGATGGGCAAGAAGATTTTTCTCACCGAGGCCGGGCGCGAGTTGTTTCATTACAGCCGCAACATCGCGCAACAGCTCGCCGAAATGGAATCGGTATTCGACGAAATGAAAGGGCTGGAACAGGGCAAGCTCACCCTGTCGGTGGTCAATACCGCCAATTATTTCACGCCGCAACTGCTGTCGAAATTCTGCCGGCTGCATCCCAACATCAATGTCATCCTGCAAGTCGCCAATCGCGATGCCGTGCTCAGGCAACTTGCTGACAACAGCACCGACCTGGCCATCATGGGGCAGCCACCGGAAGGGCTGGATATCAGTGCGGTATCGTTCATGGACAACCCGCTGGTGGTGGTTGCCGCCCCCGACCACCCGCTTGCCGGAAAGAAGCGCGTCAGGTTTGCGCAACTCGCGCAGGAAACCTTCCTGTCCCGGGAGAAGGGCTCGGGCACGCGCAGCGCAATGGAGCGCATTTTCGCAGAGCACCACATCCAGCCGCGCATCAGCATGGAAATGGAAGCCAACGAAGCCATCAAGCAGGCCGTACAGGCCGGAATGGGGCTGGGTATCCTGTCGCGGCACAGCATCGAGCTGGAGCTGGAAAC
This sequence comes from Gallionella sp., assembly GCA_041629915.1. Lineage (GTDB taxonomy): Bacteria > Pseudomonadota > Gammaproteobacteria > Burkholderiales > Gallionellaceae > Gallionella. The sequence continues at coordinate 1,706 of JBFKMJ010000026.1, read as the reverse complement.
CCGGCGGCTCGTCATACTGAATGTCGAGAATTTTCCGCTGATGCGCCAGTGGTTCGTCACGCATCGCAGCAACAAGCGCCTGTCCAGCGCGGCACTGGCGTTCAAGGATTTTCTGCTGGCCTGACGATCAGGGTGCAGGCAATTGCACCTTGACGCCCTCTCGTCATGGCAGAAAACGCCGGCGCAGAGTCACTTGCGGAAAATTTCCCCCGCCAGCCCTTCCGTTCGTCATGCCTGACTTACCGCCTGTCTGAATACCCGCTCCTCCGGTCGGTTATGGGTGGAAACCCTGAAATACGCACTCTAGTATGCACACCCAAAGGAGAACACAAATGAAAACACAAAAAGGCTTTACCCTCATCGAGCTCATGGTTGTGGTCACAATCGTCGGCATTCTGGCGAGCATCGCCATTCCCGCATACAGTAATTATGTGCTGCGCGGAAAGCTGACCGAAGCCACGACAGAGCTGTCCACCCTGCGGGTAAAGCTCGAGCAGTATTACCAGGACAGCAGGACTTACGTGGGGGCCTGCACCGCTGGCACTGTAGCGCCGCTCCCCACGGGTACCAAATACTTTACCTACGCCTGTCCGACCCTGACTGCCTCCGCCTTTGTTGTAACAGCTACCGGCGTTGCCGGTCAGGGCACCAATGATTTCATCTATACCATCGACCAGGACAACACCAGGCAGACCACGGACGCACCCGCCGACTGGGGCGCCATGCCGGTCAATTGCTGGGTTACCAAGAAGGGCGAGGCATGCTGATTCTGCGCAAACAGTGCGGAGTTTCGCTGATCGAACTGATGATCGGCATCGTCATCGTTTCTGTTCTGATGGTGATGGGTGCTCCGTCCTTCAGCCTGTGGATGCAGAACACCCAGACCCGTTCCGCGGCAGAATCCATCCAGAACGGCTTGCAGATTGCCCGTACCGAGGCGGTGCGGCGCAATGCCGACGTGCGCTTCAATCTGACGGATGCGGGCGGCCTGGTGGCATGGAGCGTGGATTGCGTGAACGTGACGGCCGACTGTCCGGCCGGAATCCAGACCCGCAGCGGCAGTGAGGGCGGATCGAATGCGCGTGCCGGCATCAGTGTGGCCGCGCTACCCTCGCCGATACCTGCCGGTCATTTCAATGCGGCCCTTGCCGCCGGGGCGGGTCTGCCGGCCGGTGTGACTTTTGATGGCATCGGTCGCGTGCCTACCGCCAATGTCGGCACCGACATTACCCGTGTCGATGTGACCAACGCGGCCAACGCAAATGTGCGCCGTATGGTTATCGTGATCGGCACCGGCGGCCAGACCCGGATGTGTGATCCGGCCATCGCGATTACCGACAACCCGCAGGGATGCTCATGATGAATACTGCTCCGGAAACCAGACAGGGTGGCTCCGTGGTACTCGAAGCCCTTATCTCGATGCTGCTTTTTTCGATCGGCATTCTGGCAATCGTCGGTTTGCAGGCGGCCTCGATCAAGAATGTCGCTGCGGCCAAGTATCGTACCGATGCCAGTCTGCTGGTCAATCAGGTCATTGGGCAAATGTGGGTAAGCGACAAGACCAACGCAAGCCTGGTGGCAAACTTCAGCAGCCCTGCCGGTGCCAATTACGTGACATGGGCGAATTCTGTTGCGCAGGCCCTGCCGGGCGTTTCCGGCATGCCGGCCAACGCCCCGACCATCGTGATCGACGCCAACAACAATGC
>JBFKMJ010000025.1:0-10378 GCA_041629915.1 Gallionella sp. | reverse complement strand
GGGCTCGAATTGCGCGGCAGCGCCTGCAACTTCAGGCGGGCAGCATAACGCTCCTCTTCACTCAGGTTCATATCGGATATCGCTGTCAACAGCTCAGCACGTTTTGCCGCAAACTTCTTCACGGTTTCACGGCGTTTTTGCTCGCGGTTAATTAATGCCATCTTAGCCATCAGTTTTCCCTCATTTCTTTAATGGGAGTTTGAATGCCGTCAGAAGAGCCCTGGCTTCTTCGTCTGTCTTCGCAGAGGTGGTAATCGTGATGTTCATACCACGCAGTGCATCAATTTTTTCGTACTCAATCTCGGGGAAAATGATCTGCTCTTTCACACCCATGTTGTAATTTCCGCGACCATCAAAGGACTTGGCGGAAATGCCACGAAAATCGCGGATACGCGGAATCGCAACAGAAATCAGACGATCCAGGAATTCATACATACGCTGCTTGCGCAAAGTCACCTTGCAACCGACCGGATAACCGTCACGAATCTTGAAACCCGCAATGGATTTCTTGGATAGCGTGACTACAGGCTTCTGCCCGGCAATCTTCTGCATGTCCCCAACCGCAAATTCCATCACCTTCTTGTCGGCAACCGCCTCTCCCACCCCCATATTCAGAGTGATCTTTTCGATGCGCGGCACTTCCATGACGGACTTGTAGCCAAACTGCGTCATCAGATCCTTGGCGACCTTGTCTTTATAAAATTCGTACAAACGAGCCATGCTCTTACCCCTTAAGCGTCAATCATTTCGCCGCTGGATTTGAACACACGCACCTTGCGCCCGTCTTCCAGCGTTTTAATACCGACCCGATCACCCTTGCTGGCAGCCGCGTTATAGACCGCCACATTGGAAATGTGAATCGGCAATTCCTTCTCCACGATGCCACCGGTCAAACCTTTAACCGGATTGGGCTTCTGATGCTTCTTGACTTTGTTGATACCACTGACCAGCAGGTGGTCACCCAGAACGCGCAGCACATTCCCGCGACTGCCCTTGTCCCTGCCAGCAATGACGATAACATCATCGTTTTTCTTGATCTTGCGCATGATTTTCCTCGACTCGATCTGTTGTCGCTTACAGCACTTCGGGTGCCAGCGAAACGATCTTCATGAACTTCTCGGTGCGCAACTCGCGTGTCACCGGCCCGAAGATACGTGTACCAATCGGCTCCAGCTTGGCATTCAGCAACACTGCGGCATTGCCATCGAACTTGACCAGAGAGCCATCTGTGCGGCGCACACCCTTGGCAGTACGAACCACCACAGCGTTATACACCTCACCCTTTTTTACACGGCCACGCGGGGCAGCATCCTTGACGCTGACCTTGATGACATCGCCAACTGAAGCATAACGGCGCCTGGAACCACCCAATACCTTGATGCACATCACGGAACGCGCGCCAGTATTGTCAGCCACATTTAAAACAGACTGCATTTGTATCATTATTAATCTCCAACTTTTTCCGCCCAAAGCGGCCAGTTTTGGAACCCGTTCGGGTTAGGTCGCCATAAGCGGCGATGAAACGAAGCCGCGCATTATATACAGGTTATGGAAAAACGCAAACAAAATATTAAATCGCGACGGACTTTCCAATCAACCTGGCAACGCGCCAGCTCTTTGTTTTGGCAATCGGACGGCATTCCTCAATCGACACCACATCCCCGGCATGAAATTCATTGGCTTCATCGTGGGCATGGTATTTTTTGGAAACACGAATGATCTTGCCCAGCAAAGGATGCTTTACCTTGCGCTCGACCAGAACCGTTACGGTCTTGTCCATCTTATCGCTTGTCACAGTACCGGTCAGGGTACGCTTCAGTTTGGAATCGCTCATTTCACTGGGCACCCTTCTCTTTCAATATGGTTTTTACACGGGCGATATCGCGGCGCACTTTGCGCAATTCACTGGTGTTGGTCATCTGCTGTGTTGCGACTTGCATACGCAAGCCAAACTGCGCCTTGGTCAATGACAACACTTCCTGCTGCAAATCCGCCGCAGACTTTGCTCTCAATTCACTGTTTTTCATATCACGCACCTACCTGTCTAATCACGAACGTGGTCGCAATCGGCAACTTCGCAGATGCCAGGCGGAACGCTTCGCGTGCCAACGTTTCATCTACCCCATCCATTTCGTACAACATCTTGCCCGGCTGAATCTCGGCAACATAAAACTCTGGGTTACCCTTGCCATTACCCATGCGAACCTCGGCAGGCTTCTTGGAGATCGGCTTGTCCGGGAAAATGCGTATCCAGATACGGCCGCCGCGCTTGATATGGCGTGTCATCGCACGGCGCGCGGCTTCAATTTGGCGCGCCGTCAAACGACCGCGCGCAACCGCCTTCAGACCAAACTCACCGAAGCTCACCTTGTTGCCACGAGTGGCAATGCCGGTGTTACGACCTTTTTGTTCCTTACGGTACTTTCTTCTAGCTGGCTGTAGCATGCTTTGCTCCCGACTTTCTTACTTTCTTTTCCGGTTCAGCGGCGGCCGGCACAACTGCATCCGGACCCGTTTCACCCTTGAACACCCAAACTTTTACACCAATGATGCCGTAAGTCGTTTTTGCTTCCGAAGTGCCATATTCAACTTCGGCGCGCAAGGTATGCAACGGCACACGCCCCTCGCGATACCATTCCGTCCGTGCAATCTCAATGCCGTTCAAACGACCCGCACTCATTATCTTGATGCCCTGCGCGCCCAGGCGCATGGCATTTTGCATTGCACGTTTCATGGCGCGGCGGAACATGATGCGTTTCTCCAATTGTGCCGTAATGTTATCGGCGATCAATTGTGCATCAACTTCCGGCTTGCGAACTTCTTCGATGGCGACATCGACGGATTGCAGTCCCATGCGCTTGCGCAATTCGGCGCGCAACGCCTCAATGTCCTCCCCCTTCTTTCCAATCACCATACCAGGACGCGCAGTGTAAATGGTGACCTTGGCATTCTTGGCTGGTCGCTCGATAACCACTCTGGAAACGCCGGCAGAGGCCAGTCTCTTTTTCAGAAAAGCACGAACCTCAATATCCTTGAGCAACAGATCTGCAAAGTTCTTGCTGTTGGCAAACCACCTCGAGTTCCAGTTCTTGCGAACGCACAACCGGAAACCGGTTGGATGAATTTTCTGTCCCATAATTTACCCTTGGCTCCCGACGCTGACTGTTATGTGGCAAGTTTGCTTTTCAATGCGATTGCCACGACCTTTGGCGCGCGCCATGAAGCGCTTTAGCGACGCTGCCTTATCTATATAAATGGTTGTCACCTTCAACTCATCAATATCAGCGCCATCGTTATGCTCGGCATTTGCAATCGCCGACTCAAGTGCCTTTTTGATAATTCCTGCCCCCTTCTTCGGACTGAATGTCAGAATATTGAGCGCCTGCGCAACCGGCAGCCCCCGGATCTGATCAGCAACCAGACGGCCCTTTTGCGCAGACAGATGAATGTTTTTTGCAACTGCAGTAGTTGTCGTCATCATATCCCCTATCTCTTGACCGCTTTTTTATCAGCGGCATGTCCCTTGAAGGTGCGCGTCAGGGAAAATTCTCCCAACTTGTGCCCCACCATGTTCTCGGATATGTACACCGGAATATGCTGCTTGCCGTTATGTACCGCAATTGTCAGGCCGACGAATTCGGGAAGCACCGTGGAACGGCGCGACCAGGTTTTCACCGGACGCTTGTCGTTGGTTGCACGCACCGACTCAACTTTTTTGAGCAAATGCGCGTCAACAAATGGACCTTTTTTAATGGAACGTGCCATGTTTGCTTACCCCTTAGACCTTAAACCGGCGGCGCACGATCATGCCGCTGGTACGCTTGTTGCGACGAGTGCGGAAACCCTTTGCTGGCACACCCCATGGACTGACCGGATGACGACCTGCGGCTGTCTTGCCCTCACCACCACCGTGCGGGTGATCGACCGGGTTCATCACCACACCGCGCACGGTTGGACGCACACCGCGCCAGCGCATGGCGCCGGCCTTGCCGACAGAACGCAGGCTATGCTCGGAGTTACCCACCTCGCCCAGCGTCGCCTTGCAATCAATATGGACCTTGCGGATTTCACCGGAACGCAATCGCAATTGCGCGTAGCTGCCCTCGCGTGCCAGAAGCTGCACCGAGGTGCCGGCGGAACGTGCCAGTTGCGCACCTTTGCCCGGCAGCATTTCGATGCAGTGGACGGTAGAACCAACCGGAATGTTGCGCAATGGCAGGGCATTGCCCGGCTTGATTGGCGCTTCCGACCCGCTCACCAGCGTAGAACCTGCAGAAACGCCTTTTGGCGCAATGATGTAACTGCGCTCGCCGTCGGCATAGCACAACAGTGCGAGATTCGCGCTGCGGTTCGGATCATATTCCAGACGCTCCACGGTGGCGGGAATACCATCCTTGTTGCGCTTGAAATCTACCAGACGGTAATGTTGCTTATGGCCGCCACCCATGTGACGGGTGGTGATGCGGCCTTTGTGGTTACGGCCTGCGGTCTTGGTCTTCTTTTCGACCAGCGATGCCACCGGCTTGCCCTTGTGCAGGTCGGGATTGACGACACGCAATACTGCGCGTTGTCCCGGAGTGGTTGGTTTCAGTTTGATCAATGCCATGATTTATCCTTGCTCACTTGCAGCAAAATTGATTTCCTGTCCGGCCGCCAGACAAACATATGCCTTTTTCCAGTTGTTGCGGCGCCCGACAAAACGTCCGGCGCGCTTGACCTTGCCCTTTACATTGGCCACCTGGACACTATCGACATTCACTTTGAACATCATTTCGACTGCCGCCTTGATTTCAGGCTTGGTCGCATCAGGCGCAACGCGGAAGATCACCTGCTCGTTCTTCTCGGCAACATAAGTCGCCTTCTCGGAGATTTGTGGAGCGAGCAGCACTTTCATCAAACGCTCCTGGCTGAATTGCTGTGTGCTCATGCGAACATCTCCTCAATCTTGGTCACGGCATTGCGTGTCACAATCACATTCGGGAAACGCACCAGGCTGACCGGGTCGGCCTGATTGGCCTCAAGCACCAGCACATTGGGCAGGTTGCGCGAAGACAGATACAGGTTTTCATCCAGCTTGTCGGTGATAATCAGCAACCGGCCATCCAGACCCAACCCCTTGATCTTCTGCGCCAGCAGCTTGGTCTTGGGCGCATCAACCGTCAGACTGTCCACCACCATCAGGCGGTTTTCGCTGACCAACCTGGACAGGATCGACGCCAGTCCGGCGCGGTACATCTTGCGGTTCACCTTGTGCGTGTAATTCTCTTCGCCGGTGTTCGGGAAAATCTTGCCGCCTCCACGCCACAACGGGCTGGATGCCATACCGGCGCGCGCACGACCGGTACCCTTTTGCGCGAATGGCTTGCGAGTGCTCTTGGCAATTTCGCTGCGCCCCTTCTGCTTGCTGCTTGCCGCACGTGCGTTCGACATGTAGGCGGTAACCAGCTGATGCACCAGGTCCTCGTTGTATTCGCGCCCGAATAATTCATCAGACGCGCTCATATTCGCGGTTGCCTGACCCTGATCATTAATGACTTTGAGTTCCATTATGCACCTGCCTTTACTGCGGGACGCACAATTACGCTGCCGTTCTGGGCGCCGGGGACGGCACCCTTCACCATCAGCAACTGCCGCGCAACATCGACGCGAACGATTTGCAGGTTCTGCACCGTCTTTTGCACATCACCAAGGTGACCGGTCATGCGCTTACCCGGAAACACCCGCCCCGGATCCTGCGCCATGCCGATAGAACCTGGCACATTGTGAGATTTTGAGTTGCCATGCGTCGCACGGCCCGATTTGAAGTTGTAACGCTTGATGGTGCCGGCGTAGCCCTTACCTTTGGATACGCCCGTTACATCAACAAGCTGACCCACCTGAAAAATTTCCACGCTGACCGTAGAGCCTGCTTGCAGGCCAGCCAACTGTTCAGGGGATACGGTGAATTCCTTGAGTGCACTCCCCGCTTCCACACCCGCCTTGGCGTAGTGTCCGGCGGCAGCCTTGCTGACGCGACCGGGACGGCGCACACCATGTGCAAGCTGCACAGCGGTATAGCCATCGGTATCCACGGATTTAACCTGAGTGACACGATTATTGGACACTTCCAGCACTGTCACCGGCAACGAAGAACCGTCTTCGGTGAAAACGCGGGTCATGCCAATCTTGCGACCGACAAGTCCTAAGCTCATTTAAATTTCCTCTTGTTAAGGGGTTGACTACAATTGGCCAACCGATCTTTTTACTGCTTGTACAACAATTACTGTAATTTTATTTCCACATCCACACCGGCCGGAAGATCCAGCTTCATCAAAGCATCAACCGTCTTTTCGGTCGGATCGACGATATCCATCAGGCGCAAATGGGTACGAATTTCAAACTGATCACGCGAAGTCTTGTTGACATGCGGTGAACGCAACACATCGAAACGCTCAATCCTGGTTGGCAACGGCACCGGGCCGTTTACCACCGCACCAGTACGCTTTGCTGTATCGACAATCTGTGCAGCCGACTGGTCAATCAAGCGATAGTCAAACGCCTTGAGGCGAATGCGGATTTTCTGACTTTGCATAATCTTCTCTTGCTTATATGCGGCAATGCCGCTGGTTTAAAGAACGAAAACGCGTGACCGCAGTCACGCGAGGGCGCGGATTGTAGTCTTACTCGATGATCTTTGCAACCACTCCGGCACCGACGGTGCGACCGCCTTCGCGAATCGCGAAGCGCAGGCCCTCTTCCATCGCAATCGGGTTGATCAGGCTCACCGTGATGCTGACGTTGTCGCCAGGCATTACCATTTCGGTGCCTGCCGGCAGTTCGACCGCGCCGGTCACGTCGGTGGTACGGAAGTAGAATTGCGGACGGTAGCCCTGGAAGAACGGAGTGTGACGACCCCCCTCGTCCTTGCCCAGCACGTAGATCTCGGCAGTAAACTTGGTGTGCGGCTTGATGGAACCCGGCTTGCACAGTACTTGACCGCGCTCAACCTCTTCACGCTTGGTGCCGCGCAGCAATACGCCGACGTTGTCGCCTGCCTGGCCCTGGTCGAGCAGCTTGCGGAACATCTCGACACCGGTGCAGGTGGTCTTCAGCGTGGGTTTGATGCCAACGATTTCGAGCTCTTCGCCGACCTTGACGATGCCACGCTCGACACGGCCGGTTACAACAGTACCGCGACCGGAGATGGAGAAGACGTCTTCGACCGGCATCAGGAAGGCGCCGTCAACGGCACGCTCCGGGGTCGGGATGTAGGTGTCGAGGGCCTCAGCCAGACGCATGATGGCAGGCTCACCAATGTCGCTCTCGTCGCCTTGCAGCGCCTTGAGTGCGGAGCCCTTGATGATCGGCACGTCGTCGCCGGGGAAATCGTATTTGGAGAGCAGTTCGCGCACTTCCATTTCGACCAGCTCGAGCAGCTCTTCGTCATCGACCATGTCGCACTTGTTCAGAAATACGACGATGTAGGGTACGCCCACCTGACGTGCCAGCAGAATATGTTCGCGCGTCTGCGGCATCGGGCCGTCAGCGGCGGAACAGACCAGTATTGCGCCGTCCATTTGCGCCGCGCCGGTGATCATGTTCTTGATGTAGTCGGCGTGGCCCGGGCAGTCAACGTGCGCATAGTGGCGACCGGCGGTTTCGTATTCGACGTGGGCGGTGTTGATGGTGATGCCGCGCGCCTTTTCTTCCGGCGCTGCGTCGATCTGATCGTACCCCTTGGCTTCACCGCCAAATTTTTTCGACAATACGGTGGCAATCGCCGCCGTCAAGGTGGTCTTGCCATGATCCACGTGGCCAATTGTGCCGACGTTTACGTGCGGTTTGGTACGTTCAAATTTGCTCTTTGCCATGATTATTCCTTATCAATGTCAAACGTTAACAATAAAATCCAACTAAATAAATGGTGCCCATGGCGAGAATCGGACTCGCGACCTCTCCCTTACCAAGGGAGTGCTCTACCACTGAGCCACATGGGCAAAACCAAAACTGGAGCGGGTGAAGGGAATCGAACCCTCGTCGTAAGTTTGGAAAACTTCTGCTCTACCATTGAGCTACACCCGCAGGTCTTCCTACCAAACAACATTCTAAACAAGCAGTTACTGCAGCGCCGGTTGACCCACCCAACAGAAATCACATATTTGGTGGAGGGGGAAGGATTCGAACCTTCGAAGGCTGAGCCGTCAGATTTACAGTCTGATCCCTTTGACCGCTCGGGAACCCCTCCAAACAGAACCCGCAATTTTGCCAATTCCCTGCCCGCCTGTCAAATAAATTAGCGTTACCGTGCTGCAACCCCAAAGCTCGAAAACACCAAACGGACACAAAAGTCCGCCAAACTACTTTTTTTGCCCATGCTTGTCCGGGTGATCGCGTGAAGGCACGCGATAAAGCCAGACGGCCATAGACAACCCGAAAACGGTCAAGGCCAGTTGCAGCCGGCCATCCCGAACAAAGAAAATAATCGAGCTGCCAAAGGTCATGATCAGCGTAGCCACCGCCACCAGCTTGACCCGCCATGGAATGCTTCGATAGGTGCGCCACTCCACGATCAACGATCCGAAGGTACGGTGATTCATCAGCCAGTTATAGAAACGTCGCGACGAACGGGCATAGCAGGCGGTGGCCAGCAAAAGAAACGGCGTGGTCGGCAGAACCGGAACGAAAACGCCAACAATACCGATAACGAGAAACAGCGTGCCCAGGGCGGCAAAAACGAGTCGCACCCACAGAAGCCGATGCTTGCGCATCTCATGACTATAGTCGCGGCGCTCCCCGGGCTTGGCGCGGCTCAATCCACACCGCCCAGCATCCGGGTAAACAGCCCGATTTCCCGGCTCGACATCTGTCGTGCAGTCTCGAATTGGACATGCACTTCCGGATGCTGCCTGTCAAGACGGATACCCCACAGCGGGCGGGTACTGGTGGGCAACATGGCATATCGCACATCACCGAGCAGACCCGGATCATCGGGGTGCAAGGCCAGATAGCCGTCCGAGAAGGCTTCGAAGCGCAGGATGTCCTGATGCAATATCGAAGCCGGGGAAAGTCCCGGCACATCCCGGGAAACATCGAAGGCACGCACCGTATTTCCCGGATAAATACGTGCGGCTCCGCCCGGCCCGACCCGCACCGCATCCACGTGATAGATGCCGCCGGAACGGTAGATTGAGCGCCACAGCAGCAGATTACCCATGGTCGGCTTGACGGTCAGCTTTTCCGCTGCATGGCCGCGCTGCATGACAGCTGCGCGCATTGCATCCTCGGCGCGCTGGTGCTGCAACCAGCCGATAGACAGATACGCAACCGCCAGCAGCAGGCCAATGCGAGCCGGCAACGTTCTGCGCCAGTGCCAGCCCAGCACCATTGCCGCGCCAAGAATCAGGGAAAACAGCGGATCAAAAATTGAAACAATGCTCCAGGCGATGCGTGTGTCGATAAATGGCCACAGCAAATGGGTGCCGTAACTGGTGCAGGCATCGAGCAGGCCACTTGTGGCGCAGCCCAGCAAGGCATACAGATAAATGCGCAAAAAACCGGTTGAGCGCCCAAACGCCCTGAAGGCAGGCCAGAGGATCAGGGATGCCAGCAGCGCTCCAACAGGAATGAAAATCAGCGCGTGCGTAAACTGGCGGTGATACTCCAGCGTCAGCAGCGGGTCCGCGCTGGAGCGAATCAGGGCGTCCGCATCTGCCAGCAGGGCCGCAAGAAAACCCACCGTCGTGGCGACACGCGTTTCGCCTTTCCGGCTGAACGATTGAGCAAGCGTTCCGCCCAGCAGGCCATGGGTCAGAATATCCATCTAACCGCGCGTATTGGACTGCGCCTCGAACCGGGTCAGATCGACCATCGGCGCGGGCTGCCAGCCGGGCTGGCGGTGTTCCACAACCACGTTGGTAAAAATGCCGCCGCGCACATAGAACTTGGCGGTCAGGCGCATGAAGCGCGGCCGGGTAGCGGCGACCAGGTCATCAAGGATACGGTTGGCCACATCTTCATGAAAATGCCCCTCGTTGCGAAATGACCAGACATACAGCTTGAGGCTCTTCAACTCGACGCATTCATTGTCGGCGATATAATCCAGCATCAATGTGGCAAAATCCGGCTGGCCGGTCTTGGGACACAGGCAGGTAAACTCGGGGATTTCCATGTGAATGTGGTAGTCGCGCTGCGGGTTCGGGTTGGGAAAAGTTTCCAGCATTTTGCCTGGTTGCGTGGTCATTTGGTGAGGTATCCCGCTTCAGTTAGAATAGCGCGCATTATAACGTTGTGGCTTCCAAATTGCGTTTATCCCAGATCAAACTCGCCGGCTTCAAATCCTTCGTCGACCCCACGCACATTGCGCTGCCGGGTCAGATCGACCATCGGCGCGGGCTGCCAG
>JBFKMJ010000024.1:0-10442 GCA_041629915.1 Gallionella sp. | reverse complement strand
TGCATGTTCTTGCCCTTGAGCGCGCGTTTGCTTTTCAGCATCTCGGAAATATGCCAGGCAATGGCCTCACCTTCGCGGTCCGGATCGGGCGCGAGCAGGATGTTGTCTGCTGCTGCTGCAGCCTTGGCAATGGCATCGACATGCTTGCTGTTGCGGGCAATGGTTTCATACTTCATCGCAAAACCGTTTTCGGTGTCGACCGCGCCACTCTTGGGTACCAGGTCGCGCACGTGGCCATACGATGCGAGGACTTCAAAATCCTTGCCCAGATATTTCTTGAGCGTTTTGGCCTTGGCCGGAGATTCAACGATGAGAAGGTTGGTTGCCATACTTTAGCTAATGTAGTTGTGTGGAGTGGGCGGGCGCAAGAAGTTCCTCAACCAGCAGCGGGTCGAGGTGCTCATGGCGATTCCACAATACCATCAGCATGATCAGCTTGAGCTTGTCCAGGGCGAGGTCATCCTGTTGCAGCGCCACGGCGCGGTCGAGGATCATCTCGCGCTCGACGGCGGAGATAATGTGTTGCTGTTCGGCGAACACCAGAAACCGGCGCGCCTCGAGGCTGATGCGCTGGCATTCCAGTTCGGCGAAATAACGGGTGCCGGCATGCTGCAGCGCGGCCGGATAATTTTCCGGGCTTTGCTGTTGCAATGCCGACAGCCAGGTCAGCGCATCGCTGATTTCTTCTTCTTCGAAGCCGGCGGCAGAGAGCTTGCGCGACAGTTTGTCCGGCTCGGGATAACTGCCCGCATCGAAATAACTTTCAAACAGGTACATCAGGATTTCGAACATGATTTGCGTGTGGTTCAATGAATTCGTTGATATAAGCCGCCGGGCAAGGTGCTGACGCGCCCTTCCAGCTCAAGCACCAACAGCATGGCGGATAGCTCGGCCATCGTCAAGTTGCAGCGTGCACAGAGGGTATCCAGGTCGACCGGATCGAAGCCGATCTGCTCCAGCAGACCGGCGTTGGCACTTTGGGCGGCAGGGGCGCGGGCGGGCAGCCCAGGCAGGCTGCCTTCCAGTTCCTCCAGAATGTCCCGGGCGGTTTCGACCAGTTTTGCCCCCTGCTTGAGCAACGCATGGCAGCCCCGGCTTTGCGGTGCGTGAATCGAGCCGGGAATGGCAAACACATCCCTGCCCTGTTCCAGCGCCAGCCGCGCGGTAATCAGCGAACCGCTTTGCAGCGAGGCTTCCACGACCAGACAGCCGGAACCCATGCCGCTGATGATGCGGTTGCGGCGCGGAAAGTTGGCGGCCAGCGGTGGCGTGCCGAGCGGGAATTCCGAGACCAGCGTCCCCCGTTCGGCGAGCGTGTGGGCGAGTTCGCGGTTCGTTGCGGGATAGATCCGGTCCAACCCGGTCCCGACCACGCCGATGCTGCTGCCGGGCCCTTGCAGTGCGCCGCGGTGCGCTGCAGCGTCGATGCCGTGCGCCAGGCCGCTGATGATGCACAACCCGGCATCGCTCAGAAAACGGGCAAACGCCCCAGCGTTGTTGATGCCCTGTGGCGTGGCGTTGCGGCTGCCGACCATGGCCAGCGCGGGCTGGTTGAGCAGGTCAAGCCGTCCCTTCACATACAACAGCAGCGGCGGGTCGGGAATGTTCAGCAGGGCTTGCGGATAGTCGCTGTCGGCGAGGGTGACAAGGTGGTTGTTGCTGTCTTCCAGCCAGGCCAGCGCGGGAGTAAGCAGATCTTCGGCGACGCCCTTGACGATTTCCGTGGCCACATCGGCCTTGACGACAGATTTGAGCGAGCTGGCAGAGGCGGCGAAAACCGCCTCCGGCGAACCGAATTCCCTGAGCAGACGACGCGCGCCCTCGCCACCCAGGCCGCGTGTCAGGCTGAGTGCCAGCCACGCTTTCAGGGAAACATCATCGATCACGTTTTAAGGTGTGGTGGCGCGATCCAGTAATTGCACCGGCAGGCGGGTCTGCATCACCAGTGCGTAAGAGACTTTTTCAAACACGCGGAAAACAAAAATCAGTCCGTAGCGTTCGTCCGGCAGGGTGTAATGCTTGTCGCCGCTCTCGACTTCTTCTCCCTTGTGATACAGCGCCAGCACATGGCCGCTCTCCAGACCGTCACGCCTGCCCTTGTTCAGCGTGATGATCTGGTTCTGTCCGGCTTGCGAGACACCGCCGTAAACTGAAATTACGCTGGCGGAAATGTTGCTGTCAGGCGCGCGTGGCAGGTAATGGCTGCTCATTTCGCCGGATGGCGTGATCAGGCGGTCGCCCTTGTAAATTTCCTGCACGGATTGTGTGATGCGAACGGTGCTGACATCCGCAAATTGCGTGGCTTCGGCGTTGCCCAGATAGATGGCTTCGACGCCCAGCACCTCATTGGTATCCGGGTCCAGGAAGGTTTGGCCTTCCCGATAAATCTGCCACTTGTTGCCCTTGTCCGAAGGCAGGCCCTCGACAAAGCCGATATCGTGAGTGCCGAGCAAGACGCGGCCCTCGCGTGCGCCGATCAGCGTCGGACCCGCTTTCAACGCATTCTCATCAACGACCAGCGGCTGGCTCAGGAACGGTGCGATCGCGCTGGCGGGAATGCTCGGGATGGCATCATGGTCGCTGCGGCCCGCGCGCACCCTGGGCGATAGCCGGGTCACGTCGCTGGCACCTTCGTTCGCCCTGTCGCCCGCCCTGCCTGTTGTGCCGGGCTGACCGATGCGCAATGTGCCGCTGGCGCGATCCAGGATGATCACGTCGCCCGGATAAATCCAGTGCGGATCCTTGATGGTGTCCTTGTTCATACCCCAGATATACGGCCATCTCCACGGGTCCATGAAAAACTTCCCGGAAATGTCCCACAGGGTGTCGCCCTTGACGACGATGTGCCGGTCGGGGGCATCACTGCGAAGGACCGGTCGGTCGTCGGGAGAGGCGGCAAAAGCCAGGGCGGGCAACAGAAAGCAAATCAGCGATATAATCTTGCGCATGGAAAACTCCGGCAGAATCAATATGGAAGGCACGCAATATTGCTGCGTTGCGTTAAATTCTGCATGCAGTCATATAAATTAGCAAGCATTTATGGAGCGCATATGGCAATCCTGAAGATATTGCAGTACCCCGATGTGCGGTTGCACAAAGCGGCCGGGAAGGTCGGACAGGTCAATGAAGCCACACGCAAACTGATCCGCGATATGGCAGATACCATGTATGCCGCGCCCGGTGTGGGCCTGGCGGCAACGCAGGTCGATGTGCATGAGCAGGTCATCGTGGTGGACATTTCCGAAACGCACAACCAGTTGAGGGTGTTCATCAATCCGGAAATCGTCGCCAGCAGCGGCGAGGAAGAATGCGAGGAGGGCTGCTTGTCGGTGCCGGGCATTTATGAAAAAGTGCGCCGCGCGGAAAAGGTGACGGTGCGCGCGCTCAACGAGAACGGCGAGCCCATCATGCTGGAGGCGGAAGGATTTCTGGCGGTCTGCATCCAGCACGAGATCGATCACCTGCGCGGCAAGGTGTTCGTTGAATATCTGTCGCGGCTCAAGCAAACCCGCATACGCGCCAAACTCAAGAAACGCCTTCGTGAAACCATGTAGATTGTTTAAATAGTGAGAATCATATTTGCCGGAACGCCGCATTTCGCGGCCAGCGCGCTGGCCGCGTTGCTCAAGGAGCATCAGGTCATCGCGGTGTTGACCCAGCCGGACCGCCCCGCCGGGCGGGGCATGCAGCTGTCTGTCAGCCCGGTGAAGCAGCTCGCTTTGCAGCACGATTTGCCGGTGTTGCAGCCCGTCACGCTGAAAACGGCAGAGGTGCAGCATGAAATCGCCGCGCTGGATGCCGACGTGATGGTGGTGGCCGCTTACGGGCTGATTCTGCCGCAGGCGGTGCTGCAGCTGCCGCGTTACGGCTGCCTCAACATCCATGCTTCGCTGTTGCCGCGCTGGCGCGGTGCGGCGCCGATACAGCGCGCAATACTGGCGGGTGACGACGAGACCGGCATTACCATCATGCAGATGGACGCAGGGCTGGATACCGGCGATATGCTGTTGCGCAGTGCCTGCCCGATCACGCCGGAAGACACCGCGCAGACGCTGCATGACAGGCTGGCCGAGCTGGGGGCAGGCAGTATTCTCGAGGCGCTGCGACTATTGCAGGCGCAACGGCTGGAACCGGTCAGACAGGACGACGCAGCGGCGACCTACGCTGCCAAGCTGCTCAAGAGCGAGGGCAGGATCGACTGGCAACAGGATGCTGAACAGATCGGCCGTGCCGTGCGCGCCTTCAATCCCTTTCCGGTGTGTCGTGCCGATTTTAACGGCGCGGCGATAAAGGTCTGGCAGGCAACCGTCGTCCGTCAGCAGGGCAAACCCGGCGCGGTGCTTGCCGTGGACAAGCACGGCATTACGGTGGCCTGCGGCAAGGACGCGCTGCGGCTGGAAGTATTGCAGCGCCCCGGTGGCAAGGCGCAGCCCGCCGCGCAGTTCCTGCAGGCGGCGCCGGTTCGGCCCGGCGACTGTTTTTCGTAAATGCAGACCATACAATCGGCTGCCGCCGCCATTGTTCAGCAGGTGCTGATCGACGGGCGCAATCTCAATCAGGTGCTGGACGAAACGCTGCGCGGCAAGACCGCGTGGGCGCCGGCGCAACGTGCCGCGCTGCAGGACCTGAGCTATGGCACGCTGCGCTTTTATGGCCAGTTGCAGGCAATATTGAGCCAGTTGCTGCACAAGGCGCTCGCAGACGAGCGGGTGCGTTTCCTGCTGCTGGTCGCGCTGTATCAGTTGCTGCATGGCAAGTCGGCACAGTATGCGGTGGTCGATCACGCGGTGCGGGCCGCACAAATTCTGAATCCGCGCACCAGCGGTCTGGTCAACGCAATCCTGCGAAATTTTCTGCGCAACCACGATGCGTTGCTGGAACAGGCCGCGCAGCACGAAGAAGGGAAATACAGCTATCCGCAATGGTGGATAGAGGAACTGCATGCCCAGTACGGCGAGCGTAGCGCGGCGATACTCGAGGCGGGCAACCAGCATCCGCCGATGACCTTGCGGGTCAACCGGCAGCAGGGTACGGCAGCGGATTATCTGGCGCAGCTGGAACGGCAGAATTTATCGGCCCGGTTAATCGAACCGGGCGCGCTGCAGCTGGACAAGCCTGTGGCAGTGGACAGGCTGCCGGGATTTTTTGAAGGCAGGGTCTCGGTGCAGGATGCCGGCGCGCAATTTGCCGCGCAATTGCTGGATGTTCACAACGGCATGCGCGTGCTGGATGCCTGCGCCGCGCCGGGCGGCAAGACCGCGCATATCCTGGAGAACGTGCCGGTCGAGATGGTTGCGCTAGACAGGGATGCAAAACGTTTGCAGCGCGTCGCCGGGAATCTGGAACGGCTGAAGCTGGAAGCGCAGCTGCTGGTCGGTGACGCGGCGCAGCCGGAGACCTGGTGGGATGGCCGCTCGTTTGAACGCATCCTCGCCGATGTGCCCTGTTCGGCTTCCGGGGTGGTGCGCCGCCATCCCGATATCAAGTGGTTGCGTCGCCGCGCGGATATTGCCGGTTTCGCCGCGCAACAGCTCGACATTTTGCGTGCCTTGTGGCGGCTGCTGGCGCAAGATGGTAAATTGCTCTACGTTACCTGCTCGGTGTTCCGGCAGGAGAACGAACAGGTCATCGCGGCGTTCCTGGCACAACAGCAGGATGCGCGTCGCTTGCCGGTATCCCTGCCGGAAAATAGTGAAGGACAGTTGTTACCCAATGACCGGCATGACGGATTTTTTTATGCATTGCTGCAAAAAATTGCTTAACGGAATGTTGCGCAGCGCGCTGCTGGCTTTGCTGTTCATCGCAGCGGCTCATGCGGAGGGCATTTCCGTCGGCAAGGCGGAAACGCGCCTGAGCGAGGACGGCTATCAGCTCTCCGCCAGCTATGACGTCAATCTGACTTTTGCGGCACAGCATGCGCTGGAACGCGGTGTCCCGCTTTATTTTGTGGGCGAATTTCTATTGACGCGCTCGCGCTGGTACTGGCTGGATGAGGAAATTTTCCAGAGCGAGCAAACCGTCAAGCTTTCCTACAATGTGCTGACACGACAGTACCGCATTTCGCGCGGCGCGCTGTTTCAGAATTTTGCCAGCCTTGAAGATGCGCTGAACATTCTGGCCAGGCAGAGCTCGGCCATTATTCCGGCAGAGCTGCTCAAAAGGGATAGCAGCTATACCGCGGCGGCGCGCTTGCGCCTGGATGTGGCGCAATTGCCCAAACTGCTGCAGGTCAATGCGCTGACCGGCAAGGATTGGACGCTCAATTCGGACTGGCATCGCTGGGAAATCGATGTGACAGCAACGAAGACCGGCAGCAAGGCCGCGCCGGAGTGATGCGACGATGAGGAATCTGATTTTCGTCAGCATCGTCATCGGGGGAGTGCTGTTGTATCTGCTGTCCAGCAGCAGCGCGAACACCGAAGTATTTTCGCTCAACTATTACAGCCTGCTCGGCCTGACCGGCGTATTGGCGCTCTGTCTGACGGGGCTGGTGGGTTATCAGCTGTGGCGGCTGCGCGACAAACTGAAACACAGGGTGTTTGGCGCCAAGCTGACCGCGCGCATGGTGCTGTTTTTCACGCTGATCGCGGTGCTGCCGGGTATTTTTGTGTATGTGGTATCGGTGCAGTTTCTGGGCAAGAGTATCGAGTCATGGTTTGACGTGCGCGTCGAGAAAGCACTGGAAGGCGGACTCAACCTGGGCCGAAGCGGGCTCGACAACAGCCTGAAGGAGCTGACCAAGAAAACCCAGTTCATCGCGCTGCTGTTGGCCGAGAAAAGGCCGGAGCAGTATCAGCGCGCGCTGGAGCAATTGGTGGATGAGGCGATAGCGCAGGAAGCGACATTGTTTTCCACCAAGGGAAATGTGGTTGCCTTTTCTTCCAGTGGCAGCGCGCGAATGCCGCATCTGCCCGACAGTGAAGTGTTGCGCCTGGCGCTGGACAAGGGCGAATATGCGGTAATCGACGCCATACCGGAAAAAGGGCTGACACTGCGCGTGCTGGTGACGGTCAATTCCAACACGCACAGGAGTGGGCGGTATGTGTTGCAATTCACCCAGCCGGTACCGAAGCAGGTCGAGGCGGATGCCGAAATGGTGCAGTCGGTGTACCGCGATTATCAGGAGTTGACGCTTTCGCGCCTTGGCCTGAAGCGGATGTATGCGATCACGCTGACATTGTCGCTGCTGGTGGTGCTGTTGACGGCGGTGTCGGCGGCATTTTTTATCGCCGGACGGCTGGGTGCTTCGCTGGAGGCGCTGGCAGAAGGCACGAGAGCGGTGGCGCAAGGCGATTTCACCGGGCAGCATCCGATACAAAGCAGCGATGAACTGGGTGCGCTGACCGGCCTGTTCAACCAGATGACGCTCCAGTTGTTCGAGGCAAAGCAGGCCAGCGAGCAACAGCAGCGCGAGGTGGAAGATGCCAAAATCTATCTGGAAAGCGTGCTGACCCACTTGTCTTCCGGCGTGCTGGCGCTGGATGAGGCGTTCCGCCTGCGCTCGGTTAACACCAGCGCGGCGCAGATTCTCGGTGCGCCGTTGCAGGAAATGCAGCGCAAGTCATTGAGCCAGATTGCGGAAAAACACGGCCTGCTCAAGTCTTTTTGCCAGACCATCGCGGAGGCCTTCGGTGAAACGAGCAATGGCGAATGGCAGCGGCAGATCGAACGCATGAGCCGGAATGGCAACCAGATCCTGCTGCTGCGCGGAACGCGTCTGCCGCAGGGCGGCGAGGCCGGCTACGTGGTGGTGTTCGATGACATCAGCCATCTGTTGCAGGCGGAGCGGCAGGCGGCCTGGGGGGAGGTGGCGCGCCGCCTTGCGCATGAAATCAAGAATCCCCTCACGCCGATCCAGCTTTCCGCGGAACGCCTGCAACACAAGCTTGGCAGCAAGCTGGAAGAAGGCGATGCGAAGCTGCTGCAGCGTGCCACGCAAACCATTGTCAGCCAGGTTGCCGCGATGAAGAATATGGTGAGCGACTTCGCCAACTATGCGCGCGGTCCGGCCTTGAGGTTGTCGCATCTGGACATGCACAAGCTGATTCGTGAGGTGCTCGGTCTGTACGAGGCGAACGCCATTCCGATTGCGTTGAAACTGGAAGCGCCGCACAGCAGGGTCAACGGCGATGCGACCCGCCTGCGCCAGGTCTTTCATAACCTGCTGCAGAATGCGCAGGACGCGTTGCAGGGCGTGGTGCAAGCGCAAATAACGCTGAGCACCAGAATGCAGGACGGGGAAATTTTTCTGCGGGTTGAAGATAACGGCGCGGGTTTCCCCGAGAGTGTGCTGGCGCGCGCCTTTGAGCCCTACATGACCACCAAGCCAAAGGGAACAGGATTGGGCCTGGCAATCGTGAAGAAAATTGTCGAGGAACATGGCGGTCGCATCAGCATCGAGAACGGCATAAACGGCGGAGCGCTCATCAATATCGGGCTGCCGCTGATTGAGGAGGCATGATGGCAAGCAAACAAATTCTGGTGGTCGATGATGAAGTCGGCATTCGCGAACTGCTCTCGGAAATCCTGTTTGACGAGGGTTATCAGGTGCAGGTGGCAGAAAATGCCGAACAGGCGCGCGCCTGCCGGATCGAGCACGAACCCGATCTGGTGCTGCTCGACATCTGGATGCCGGATACCGACGGCGTGACCCTGCTCAAGGAATGGGTCGAGCAGGATTTGCTGACCATGCCCGTGGTGATGATGTCGGGCCATGGCACGATAGAAACAGCCGTCGAAGCAACGCGCATCGGCGCGGTGGATTTTCTGGAAAAACCCATCGCCCTGCAAAAATTGTTAAGCACGATCGCCAGGGCAATCCGCGAAGGCCAGCCAAATCTGCAGGCGCAGGCTGTCGAGGCGCAAAATCAGACCATCACCTTGAATATTGACGGTCTGGCCCAACGTTACTCCTTGCCGCTCGATTTGCCGCTGCGCGAAGCGCGGGATCATTTTGATGCGCTCTACTTTGATTACCATTTGCAAAGAGAGGTCGGCAATGTTTCACGGGTGGCCGAGAAAGTCGGCCTGGAGCGCACCCATCTTTACCGCAAGCTCAAGCAATTAGGCATTAAATTTGCCAAAAAGGGCAGCGGCGGAGAATCACAGTAGGAAGCAATATCGGTGCTGCGGTATAATCGCGAGCCCAACCTGAACGGATTGCAGGCGGCTTCAACTACATTTCGTCACGCGCTGGTTCACCAGTATGACCGGAGCGGCTTGCCTGTCTGGTCGATGGGCTGGCAGCCGGTTTAACGACGAAATTGAGTTTTTCGAAGCGCACTTACGTAACCAACCCACAAAATATTCCGGAGGCAACAGCGAATGGCCGCGACACGCAACATCACCCCACCCAAATTCAATGACATTACCGGCGCAATTCGCATGCTGGCAGTGGATGCTGTGCAAAAGGCCAATTCCGGACATCCGGGCGCGCCAATGGGCATGGCGGAAATTGCCGACGTGCTGTGGAACCGACACTTGCGCCATAACCCCGCCAATCCCAAGTGGCCCGACCGCGACCGTTTCATCCTGTCAAACGGACACGGTTCGATGCTGGTTTATGCGTTGCTGCACCTGTCCGGCTACGACCTGCCGATTGAGGAGCTGAAGCGCTTCCGCCAGATGCACTCCAAAACACCGGGTCATCCCGAATACGGCTATACACCCGGCGTGGAAACCACCGGCGGCCCGCTCGGTCAGGGCATCACCAATGCGGTGGGCATGGCGATGGCGGAAAAGCTGCTGGCTGCGGAATTCAACAAGCCGGACCACGAGATCGTCCATCACCACACCTACGTGTTCATGGGCGACGGCTGCATGATGGAAGGCATTTCGCACGAGGCCTGCGCGCTGGCCGGCACCTGGGGGCTGGGCAAGCTGATTGCATTCTGGGATGACAACAACATCTCGATCGACGGCCATGTGGATGGCTGGTTTACCGATGACACGGCGAAGCGTTTCGAAGCCTACGGCTGGCACGTGATCGCGGGCGTGAACGGTCATGATCCGGAGGCGGTCGATGCCGCGATCAAGGCCGGCAAGGCCGTCACCGACAAGCCGACGCTGATCTGCTGCAAGACCATCATCGGCATGGGTTCGCCGAACAAGGCGGATACGCACGACGTGCATGGTGCCGCACTGGGCAATGACGAGGTGGCCGCGACGCGCGAACATATCGGCTGGAAATACCCGCCGTTCGAGATTCCCAAGCATGTATACGAAGCCTGGGATGCACGCACCCGGGGCGAGGGCCTGGAAAAGCTGTGGAATAACAAATTCGCCGAATACCAGGCGGCCTTTCCGAAAGAGGCGGCCGAGTTCGAGCGCCGCATCAAGGGTGAATTGCCGGCGAACTGGGTGGCACATGCCGCCGACGTCATCGCCAAGACCAACGAAAAAGCCGAAACCATTGCGACCCGCAAGGCTTCACAGAACGCGAT
>JBFKMJ010000023.1:0-10637 GCA_041629915.1 Gallionella sp. | reverse complement strand
TGAAAGTCAATGCGGATGCCAAGCAGCGCCTGGCCGAGTCATTCGAGACCGCGCTGCTTCACGCCGATGGGCGCGCGCTTGCCGTTGAAATGGATAGCGGCAGCGAGCATCTGTTTTCGGCGAAATTTGCCTGCCCGATCTGCAGTTACTCGCTGCCGGAACTGGAACCCCGTCTGTTTTCGTTCAACAACCCGATGGGCGCGTGCCCCAAATGCGACGGCCTCGGCAACATCAGTTTTTTCGATCCCAGGCGCATCGTGGCTTTTCCACAACTCAGCCTGAGCTCCGGTGCGATCAAGGGCTGGGACCGGCGCAACCAGTTCTATCACCAGCTGCTCGCCAGCCTCGCGAAACATTACAACTTCGACATCGAACAATCCTTCGAAAGCCTGCCGGAAAAAATCCAGCAGGTGATCCTGCACGGCAGCGGCAGCGGCAGGGAACAGATTGCCTTCCACTATCTCAACGAGCGCGGCAAACCGACGCTGCGCCAACACGCTTTCGAGGGCATCGTCAACAATCTTGAGCGTCGCTACAAGGAGACCGATTCGCCTGCCGTGCGCGAAGAATTGGCAAAATATCTGAATAGCTGCCCCTGCCCGGAGTGCAAGGGTACGCGCCTGCGCCTGGAAGCGCGCCACGTGCGCATTGCCGAAATGAACCTGTACGAGATCAGCGCGCTGCCGTTGAAGCAGGCACTGACTTTCTTTCAGGGCCTGACGCTGCAAGGCCACAAGCGGGCGATTGCTGAAAAGATCGTGCAGGAAATCACCAGCCGACTCACTTTTCTCAACAATGTCGGCCTGGATTATCTGTCGCTGGAACGCTCCGCCGAGACCCTGTCCGGCGGCGAGGCGCAGCGCATCCGCCTTGCGTCGCAGATCGGCTCCGGCCTGACCGGCGTGATGTATGTGCTGGATGAACCCTCCATCGGTCTGCACCAGCGCGACAACGACCGCCTGCTGCAAACCCTGAAGAAGCTGCGCGACATGGGCAACAGCGTGATCGTGGTCGAGCACGATGAAGAGGCGATACGCGCCGCCGACCATGTGGTGGATATGGGGCCGGGCGCGGGCGATCACGGCGGCCTGGTGGTGGCGCAGGGCACGGCAGAAGAAATTTGCGCCAGCGAGCATTCACTCACCGGCGATTACCTGACCGGTCGCCGCAGCATTTCCGCACCGAAAAAATATCAAGCTCCAGATCCGGAGCGGATGCTTCAAATCGTGAATGCCAATGGCAACAACCTGAAAGGCATCGCGCTGAACCTGCCGGTCGGCCTGCTGGTATGCGTCACCGGCGTATCCGGCTCCGGCAAATCCACGCTGATCAACGACACGCTGTATCCGGCCGTGGCACAACACTTGTACGGTAGCAGCACCGAGCCTGCACCGTTTGCCGAGATCAGCGGGCTGGAATTTTTCGACAAGGTGATCAATGTTGACCAGTCACCCATCGGGCGTACGCCCCGCTCCAACCCAGCCACCTACACCGGTCTGTTCACGCCGATCCGTGAATTGTTCGCCGGCGTGCCCTCGGCGCGCGAACGCGGCTACGGGCCGGGGCGTTTCTCGTTCAACGTCAAAGGGGGGCGCTGCGAATCATGTCAGGGTGACGGCATGATCAAGGTCGAGATGCATTTCCTGCCGGACGTGTATGTGCCGTGCGACACATGCCACAGCCAGCGTTACAACCGCGAGACGCTGGAAATTCATTACAAGGGCAAAAACATACACCAGATTCTGCAGATGACCGTGGAACAGGCGCATGAATTCTTCAAGCCGGTGCCGGTCATCGCGCGCAAACTGCAAACCCTGCTGGACGTGGGTTTAGGCTACATCACGCTGGGGCAGTCCGCCACCACGCTGTCCGGCGGCGAGGCACAACGGGTCAAATTGTCGCTGGAGCTTTCCAAGCGCGACACCGGGCGTACCCTGTACATTCTCGACGAGCCGACCACCGGCCTGCACTTCCATGACATCGCGCTACTGCTCAGGGTGATCCACAAACTGCGCGATCAGGGCAATACCGTGGTCGTGATTGAGCACAATCTGGATGTCATCAAGACCGCCGATTGGGTCATCGATCTCGGCCCGGACGGCGGCGACGGCGGCGGACGCATCATCGCCGAAGGCTCGCCGAAGGACATCGCGCGGCATTCGCAAAGCGTGACAGGAAAGTATCTGAAACCGCTATTCGCCAGAAAATAGGCCTGCAGGATTATGCTTGCGCAGCAAGTCCTTTTTCGTCAAACATCCCCTCGAACAGTATCGAACTGAGATAGCGTTCGCCGGAGTCCGGCAGGATGACGACGATGGTCTTTCCCGCATTCTCCGGGCGCTTGGCCTGGCGCACGGCGGCGGCGACCGCTGCGCCGCACGAAATTCCGGAGAGTATGCCTTCCTCATGCGCCAGACGGCGGGCAAACAGCACCGCGTCCTCATTGCTCACCTGCTCGATCTCGTCCACGAGCGACATATCAAGGGTGTCCGGCACGAAACCCGCGCCTATGCCCTGTATCTTGTGCGGTCCCGGTTTAAGTGGCTCGCCGGCACGACGCTGGGTAAGGATGGGGCTGGCGGTGGGCTCAACTGCAACCGAGGTGATGGCCCTGCCCCTGGTCTGCTTCAGATAGCGCGATACCCCGGTAATCGTCCCGCCCGTACCAACACCGGATACCAATATGTCGATTTTGCCGTCGCTGTCGTCCCAGATCTCCGGGCCGGTAGTTTGCTCATGGATAGCCGGATTGGCCGGGTTCTTGAACTGTTGCAGGAGCACATATTTCGGGTCGGAAGCGGCGATTTCCTCGGCCTTTGCGATTGCACCGCCCATGCCCTTGGCGCCTTCGGTCAGCACCAGCTTGGCACCGAAGGTGACCAGCAGTTTGCGCCGCTCGACGCTCATGGTCTCCGGCATGGTGAGGGTAAGCGGAATGCCGCGTGCAGCAGCGACAAAGGCCAGCGCAATGCCGGTGTTGCCGCTGGTCGGCTCGACGAGCTCCTTGCCTGAACCGAGCAGCCCGCGCGCTTCGGCATCCCAGACCATCGCCGCACCGATACGGCATTTGACAGAGTAGGCCGGATTGCGCCCTTCGATTTTAGCGAGAATGGTGGCTGGCGCGCCATCGCTGATACGATTGAGTCGCACCAGCGGGGTGCGGCCTATGGATCGTGAGTTGTCTTCAAACCAATTCGGCATTGCATGCTCCCTGTTGACTTACACACGAATCTTACCAAACAAAAAGCCGGAAAATTCCGGCTTTTTGTTCAATGCTGAGATTTTATATCGAAGACGTCAGTTATTCAGCCTCTACCGCCGTGGCTTCTGCCGGGCGATCCATCAGTTCAATCAGCGCCATTGGTGCATTATCGCCCTGACGAAAACCGAATTTGAGTATGCGCAGATAACCACCATTGCGCGCTGCATAACGTGGGCCCAGCTCATCGAACAGCTTTACGACTGCTTCACGATCACGCAGGCGCGCAAATGCGAGACGACGATTTGCCAGACTCGGATTCTTGCCCAGTGTCAGAATAGGTTCTGCGACACGGCGCAACTCCTTGGCTTTGGGCAAGGTGGTCTTGATGACTTCGTGACGCAGCAGCGATACAGTCATGTTGCGAAACATGGCCAGACGGTGGCTGCTGGTACGGTTGAGTTTTCTTAAACCTGAACGGTGACGCATGATTTACCTCTCTTGACTTCTCGTTTTGTCGCGCCGGATTAAAGGGCGGCAACAGGCCAGTTTTCCAGCTTCATACCCAGCGACAAATTGTGCTCGGCTAGAATCTGCTTGATTTCGTTCAGCGATTTGCGACCCAGATTCGGGGTGCGCAGCAGTTCGTTTTCAGTGTATTGAATCAGATCGCCAATGTAATGAATGCTTTGTGCCTTGAGGCAGTTGGATGAACGCGGAGTCAGCTCCAGATCATCCACCGGACGCAGCAGTATGGGATCAACCTTGGGCGCCTGCACCTTCTCGGCTACCGGCTCGGTGCCTTCCAGCGCGGCGAACACGGAGAATTGGTCGAGCAGAATACGTGCCGCATTGCGGATTGCCTGTTCGGGGTCAATCGCACCATTGGTTTCGATGTGCATTACCAGCTTGTCGAGATCGGTGCGCTGTTCGACGCGGGCACTCTCGACTGCGTAGCTGACACGACTGACCGGGCTGAACGATGCATCCAGCGCAATGTGTCCCACTGCACGCGTTTCGTTTGAAGCCTGGCGTGAATTCGCTGAGACATAACCACGCCCCTGTTCAACCTTGATCTGCATGTCCAGCTTGCCGCCCGCGGTCAGATGCGCAATCACATGATCGGGATTGACCACTTCAACATCGGCATTGCCGCTGACATCGGCTGCAGTCACAACACCCTGACCCTCTTTTTTGACAGTCAACACGACTTCAGGCACATTGTGCAGACGCAGCACCAAGCCCTTCAGGTTCAGCAGGATGTCGACCACATCTTCCTGTGCACCGTCAATGATGGCGTATTCATGCAGCACGCCAGCTATCTTCACCTCGGTTGGAGCGGCACCGGGCATGGAAGACAGCAGGATGCGCCGCAAGGCATTGCCCAATGTGTGGCCGTAGCCACGTTCAAAGGGCTCCATCACCACCTTGGCCTGGGTGGCGGAAATCTTTTGCACATCAATAATGCGGGGTTTCAAAAATTCATTCTTAGGCATACGCTACTCCGCGTGGATTACTTGGAATACAACTCAACCACGAGATGCTCGTTGATGGTTGCGGGCAGTTCGGCACGTTGCGGCTTGGCTTTGTATGTTCCCTTGAATGTTTTTGTATCCATTTCGATCCATTCCGGGAACCCACGCTGCTCTGCAGCCTCGATAGCGGCCTTGATGCGCAATTGCGTCCTGGATTTTTCGGCCACCTCGACCACGTCACCGGTGCGCACCTGATATGAAGGAATATTGACGCGCTTGCCGTTTACCAGCACGGCGTTATGACGTACAACCTGACGCGCTTCAGCACGCGACGCACCGAAACCCATGCGATACGATACGTTATCAAGACGGGATTCCAGCTTCTGCAACAGATTCTCGCCGGTGATGCCGCGCTGCTGTTCCGCCGCCCTGTAAGTCAGACGGAACTGCTTTTCCAGCACCCCATAAATGCGGCGGACTTTCTGTTTCTCACGCAACTGGCCACCGTACTCGGACTGGCGGTTATTCTTTTTCTGGCCATGCTGGCCCGGCGGATAGGCTCTGCGCTCAACCGCGCACTTGTCGGTAAAGCATTTTTCACCCTTCAGAAACAGCTTCTCGCCTTCACGGCGGCACTGACGGCATTTTGCATCAAGATTTCTAGCCAAGGTCTACTCCCAAAATTTAGATACGACGCTTTTTAGGCGGACGGCACCCATTGTGCGGTACCGGTGTAATATCCGAAATGCTGGTGATCTTGAAGCCAGCCGCGTTCAATGCGCGTACTGCCGATTCGCGACCGGGGCCGGGGCCCTTGATGCGCACTTCAAGATTCTTAACACCGCATTCAACCGCAGACTTGCCCACCAACTCGGCGGCAACCTGTGCAGCAAACGGCGTGCTTTTACGCGAACCTTTAAAACCGCTTGCACCACTGGTAGACCATGCCAAGGCGTTACCCTGGCGATCGGTAATGGTGACGATAGTGTTATTGAAAGAAGCATGAACGTGGGCGATCCCTTCCGCCACGTTCTTTTTTACTTTCTTGCGCACTTTCGTGCCTGGCTTAACCATAATCTGTTCCTCTATAGCTTGTTATAGCAAACTTACTTCTTGGCGCCTGCAATCGCCTTGCGCGGTCCCTTGCGAGTGCGCGCGTTGGTACGTGTGCGCTGACCGCGGCATGGCAAGCCGCGACGGTGACGCAGCCCACGATAACAACCCAGATCCATCAGGCGTTTGATGTTCATCGTCGTTTCACGACGCAGATCACCTTCCACCGTGAATTTGGCGACTTGTTCGCGCAGATTCTCGATTTCCGCATCAGTCAGGTCTTTCATCCGGGTGCTGGCATTTACTCCAGCCAACACGCAAATATCTTGCGAGCGCGAACGTCCGACACCGTAGATTGCAGTCAAGGCAATAACGGCGTGTTGATGGTTGGGGATATTTACCCCTGCAATACGTGCCATGCAGCTACCCTATCATTGAAAAGTAAAAATTGTACCATTACGAGCTGATATTGCTCAATTAACCCTGGCGTTGCTTATGCCGAGGCTCCGTGCATATGACGCGCACCACACGTTTGCGAATAACGATCTTGCAGTTACGGCAGATCTTTTTTACTGATGCCTGGACTCTCATTTCTTTCTCCTTGATCGCTCAACTATTTGGCGCGGAATACAATGCGCGCCTTGCTTAAATCATAAGGTGTCAATTCCACCGTCACCTTGTCGCCGGGCAAAATGCGAATGTAATGCATGCGCATTTTTCCAGATATGTGCCCCAGCACAACATGCCCGTTCTCAAGCTTGATTCGAAAAGTCGCATTTGGCAGCGACTCTTCTATCTCGCCCTGCATCTGAATCACGTCTTCTTTAGCCATCAGCGTGCAAGACCGCCCTTGAAGTTGGCTTTTTTCAGCAAATTCTCATACTGGTGCGTCATCAGATAAGACTGCACCTGTGCCATGAAGTCCATCGTTACCACCACCAGAATCAATAACGAGGTGCCGCCAAAGTAGAACGGGACATTCCACTTGACCACCAAAAATTCCGGCAACAGGCAAACCAGCGTGATATATACCGCGCCAACCATCGTCAGGCGCAGCATGATCTTTTCAACATAGTGAGCCGTCTGATCGCCAGGGCGAATTCCAGGCAAAAACGCGCCACTCTTCTTCAGGTTGTCCGCTGTTTCCTTCGGACTGAAAACCAGCGCCGTGTAGAAGAAACAGAAAAATATAATCGCCGCCGCATAGGTCAGCACATAAATCGGCTGACCAGGAGACAGCATATCGCTGATATCCTTCAGCCAACTCATGCCCGGCCCACTACCAAACCAACCCGCGATCGTGGCCGGGAACAGGATGATACTGGAGGCAAAAATCGGCGGAATTACACCGGCCATGTTTATCTTCAGTGGCAGATGGGAGCTTTGCCCGCCATACACCTTGTTGCCAACCTGACGCTTGGCGTAATTAACCAGAATCTTGCGCTGTCCGCGCTCAACAAACACCACCAGCGCCGTTACCGCAATCGCACCAAAGAACAACAACAACACCAACGGAATGGAAAAAGCACCGGTACGCGCCAACTCCAGCGTACTGCCAATCGCACTGGGCAACCCGGCTGCGATACCCGCAAAAATAATCAGCGAGATTCCGTTACCCAAACCACGTTCTGTAATCTGCTCACCCAGCCACATCAAAAACATCGTGCCGGTTACCAGAGTCACCACCGAAGTCAACTGAAACAGCGCTCCCGGATTCGGCACCAATCCAGGCTGCGACTGTAGCGCCACCGAAATGCCGAATGCCTGAAACAGGGCCAGACCCAGCGTGCCATAGCGGGTGTACTGCGTCATCTTGCGGCGTCCGGCATCGCCTTCCTTCTTCAATTGCTCCAGGTGCGGAACCGCTATCGCCGCCAACTGCATGATAATCGACGCAGAAATATACGGCATGATGCCCAGCGCGAAAATTGTGAAGCGTTCCAGCGCACCGCCCGAAAACATGTTGAACATGCCCAGGATGCCGTCTTTTTGTGACTTGAACAAATCCGCCAGCACCGTCGGATCTATCCCCGGCACCGGGATATGCGCACCGATACGAAACACCACAAGCGCGCCCAGCAAAAACCACAAGCGTTGGCCCAAATCGCCGTACTTTTTCTTGTTTGCCGCCTTGGCCACAGTACTCACGTATTTGCCTTACTCAGCGATGCCGCCGCCAGCGGCCTCGATCGCAGCACGTGCACCCTTGGTTACCAGCAAACCCTGCAGCTTGACTGCACGCGAAATTTCACCGCACAGGATTACTTTTGCGGACAAGGCATTTGCATGAATCACTCCAGCTTGCTTGAGCGCCAGCAGGTCAATGCTGTCCACCGGCAGTCTTTGCAAATCGGACAGGCGCACCTGCGCCGTATCATTACGCGTCAGTGAGACGAAGCCGCGCTTCGGCAAACGGCGCTGCAGCGGCATCTGGCCGCCCTCAAAACCGACCTTATGAAATCCGCCGGCGCGGGATTTTTGCCCCTTGTGGCCACGTCCAGCAGTCTTGCCAAGGCCGGATCCGATGCCACGCCCCACACGACGTTTTGCGTGCTTGGCACCCTGTGCCGGTTGAATATTATTGAGTTGCATTCTTATACCTCGCACTTAACCAGGTAAAACACCTTGTTGATCATACCGCGAACACAGGGTGTATCTTCCAGCTGTACAGTATGGTTAATACGTCGCAGACCCAGCCCACGCATGGTGTCGCGGTGCGTCTGCTTGGTACCGATCAGGCTTTTGACCTGAGTCACTTTGATTGTCTTGGCTTGTGTCATGACCTACCCCAGAATCTCGTCAACCATCTTGCCGCGCTTCGCAGCGATCTCAGATGGCGAGTTCATTGCCTTCAAACCGTTCAACGTGGCACGAACGACGTTATATGGATTGCTGGAACCGATACATTTCGCCAGCACATCGCGCACACCGACCGCTTCGAATACGGCGCGCATCGCGCCACCGGCAATAATCCCGGTGCCTTCAGAAGCTGGCCGCATCAACACCTTGGCAGCGCCATGCCTGCCGATCACGGCGTGATGCAATGTCCCGTTCCTCAAGTTGACCTTGGCAAGATTGCGGCGCGCTTCATCCATCGCCTTTTGCACAGCCACCGGAACTTCCTTGGACTTGCCTTTACCCATCGACACGCGACCATCGCCATCACCCACCACGGTCAACGCAGCAAATCCCATGATTCGACCGCCCTTGACCACTTTGGTAACGCGATTCACGGAGATCATTTTTTCGATCAGACCGTCATCACGTGATTCCTGTTGCTGCATTTTTCCTTGCGGCTTAGCCATTACTCAACTCCAATTAGAACTGCAGTCCAAACTCTCGCGCAGCTTCTGCCAGCGCCTTGACCCGGCCATGATACCGATTGCCGGAACGATCGAACGCCACTTGCGTGACACCCGCGCTCTTTGCCTTTTCAGCGATACGCTTACCCACCAACACAGCAGCAGCAATGTTGCCGCCATTCGCCATATCTTTGCGGACTTCAGCCTCAACACTGGACGCACTGGCCAGTATCCTGCTGCCGCAGTCAGAAATAACCTGCGCGTAAATATGCAGATTGGTGCGATGAATGGCCAGACGCACCGTCTTTTTTTCAGCAATGCGTGCACGGGTTTTGCGTGCTCTGCGCTGACGCGCTTCTTTCTTGATCAACATATCCGCCTCAATTATTTCTTCTTGGTTTCTTTCAGTGCCACCACTTCGTCGCTGTAACGCACTCCTTTACCCTTGTAGGGTTCAGGTTCACGGAAAGCACGAATCTCTGCAGCCACCTGCCCGATGCGCTGCTTGTCTGCACCTTTCAGTACAATTTCAGTTTGCGTCGGCGTCTCCACCTTCACACCAGCAGGCATCTTGTAAGTCACCGGGTGCGAAAACCCCAGCGAGAGGTTCAGCGTGTCACCGGCGGCCTGGGCGCGATAGCCCACACCCACCAGCGTCAGCTTGCGCTCAAAACCACTGCTCACACCCCGGACCATATTGGCCAGCAAGGAACGGATCGTGCCCGACATCGCATGAGCCTGTGCGGAATCGTTTTGCGCCTTGCACAACAGGCTATCACCCTCGCGCACCACGCTAACGCTTCCAGACAGCGCTTGCTTCAAAGTACCCATCGGGCCCTTGACCGAAATTTCGTTCGCTGCCAGCGCTACTTCAACACCACTGGGCACAACGACTGGATTCTTGGCAACTCTAGACATATTTACCTCGTGTTACGCGACAACGCACAGCACTTCACCGCCGATACCATTGGCGCGCGCTTTGCGGTCGGTCATCAAACCCCTGGAAGTGGAAACGATAGCAACACCAAGGCCATTCATCACCTTGGGTATATCATCGGATCCCTTGTAAATACGCAAACCGGGACGGCTGACGCGCTGAATCTTCTCGATCACCGGGCGCCCGCTGTAATACTTCAAGCCGATTTCAAGTGTGGGCTTCCCGCTCTCACCAGCGATGACCTGATAGCCATCGATATAACCTTCATCCTTCAACACCTCAGCAATCGCTGCCTTCAACTTGGAAGAGGGCATCAACACCGTGTTTTTTTCCGCAAGCTGCGCATTACGTATGCGCGTCAACATGTCGGAGATCGGATCACTCATACTCATATAATTGCTCCTACCAGCTTGCCTTAACGATACCGGGAATGTCGCCGCGCATCGCAAATTCACGCACCTTGATACGCCCCAGACCGAATTTTCTAAAAGTGCCGCGTGGACGACCAGTCAAAGCACAACGATTGCGAAGACGAACCGGACTCGAATTGCGTGGCAACGCCTGGAACTTAAGGCGCGCTGCAACACGCTCCTCATCGCTCAGCTGCATATTGGAAATTATTGCCAGCAGCTCAGCACGTTTGACTGCAAATTTCTTCACGGTCTCACGGC
>JBFKMJ010000022.1:0-10793 GCA_041629915.1 Gallionella sp. | reverse complement strand
TGAAGAGTGCGCCACAGCAGGCACTGGACTTGTTGCGTCGGTTTTCGTCCGATTATCCGGGCCATAACGAAATCCGTTTGCAATATGCCCGCATGCTGCTCGATCAAAAGCAGTACAGGAAATCGCGTGATGAATTCCTGCGCCTGGCAAAAAACAATCCGGGTAACCCGGACATTGCGTTTGCCATTGCGCTGATTTCCCTGGAGTTGAATGATTTCAAGGATGCGGAAGCGCAACTCCGGGAGTTGCTTGGCAAAGGCAAGATGGACCAGAACACGGTGCAATATTACCTCGGGCAACTGAGCGAGGCGAAAGAAGACCAGAGCCGGGCGATAGAACATTATCGCGAAGTCAAACATGGCGCGTATCAGTTCGCCGCACAGTTGCGCGTGGTTTATTTGCTGGACAGGCTCGGCAAGCTGGATGAGGCGCGCGAATACCTGCATCAGACGCCCGCCGTCGACAACCAGCAGCGCGTGCAACTGATCCTGATTGAATCCCAATTGCTGCACGAAGCGAAACGGTCGGAAAACGCATATCAGGTTTTACAACAAGGCCTGGAAAAGCTGCCCAATCATCCCGATTTGCTCTATGCAACCGGCATGATGGCGGACAGGGTCGGCAAGCCGGAGATATTCGAGCAGCTGATGCGCAAACTGATTCAGATCAAACCGGATCATGCGCACGCACACAATGCGCTCGGCTATAGCCTGCTGGAACGAAACGTGCGTATTCCGGAGGCGCTTGAGCTGGTTGAGAAGGCGTTGCAGCTTGCTCCCGATGATGCCGCCATCATGGATAGCGTCGGCTGGGGCTACTATCGCAGCGGCAGGCTGGACGAGAGTGTGGCCATGCTCCGGCGCGCGTTTGCCAGCAATGCTGATCCCGAAATCGCCGCGCATCTGGGCGAGGTATTGTGGATGCGCGGTGACAAGGATGAAGCCAGGAATATCTGGCAAAACAGCCTCAAGGCGTATCCTGGCAGCGTACCGTTACGGACAACCATCGAAAAATTCACCGGGCAATAATGCGTCTGCCGCTCCTGCTCTGGTTGTGCCTGCTGAGCGGTTGCTCATTGTTGCCAATCTCACCCGCACCGGCTGTACGTCCTGTGCAGCCCGACATCGCCCCGTTTGCACTGAACGGACGCGTCGCGATCAGGCATAACGGCACCCGCCATTCCGCCGGGCTGCGCTGGGTGCATCAGCTGCAATCCGACGAATTGCTGCTGCTTACCCCCTTGGGGCAGACAGCCGCGCGCGTCTATCGCGATGCGCGAAACGCAACGCTGGAGGACGGCGACAGGCTTTATCAGGCAGACGATGTGGAATCCCTGATGCAGCAGGTGCTGGGCTGGCATTTGCCGTTGAGCAGTCTGCACCATTGGGTGCTGGCGCTGCCGGCGGCGGAGAGCGAGGCGCAGATTGAGCGCGATGCCGGGGGGCGGATGGCGGTGTTGCGTCAGAACGGCTGGGAGGTGCGTTACCTGCGTTATGCCGGTGAGGAAGCGGACAGCCTGCCGACGCGACTGGAATTGAGGCGTGATGCGCTGCAGCTGCATGTGCAACTGCTGATCGACGAGTGGGAAACGCGGTGAAACCAACCCTCAGCTGCCCCGCTCCCGCCAAGCTCAACCTGTTTCTGCATGTGGTCGGGCGCAGGGCGGACGGTTACCATCTGCTGCAAACCCTGTTTCGTTTCATCGACCTGCATGACACCTTGCATTTCAGACTGCGTGAGGACGGCGTGGTGCATCGCACCAATGCGATCGAAAGCGTGCCGGAGGAGCAGGATTTGTGCGTGCGTGCAGCGCGGTTACTGCAAAGCGAGACGGGCTGCAGCTTCGGAGTGGATATCGCGGTGGAAAAACGCATTCCGATGGGCGGCGGGCTGGGCGGCGGCAGTTCGGATGCGGCGACCACGCTGATTGCGCTGAACCGCTTGTGGTCGCTGGAATTGTCACGCGAACGGCTGATGCAGCTCGGGCTGAGGCTGGGCGCGGATGTCCCGGTGTTCGTGTTCGGTGAGAATGCCTTCGCCGAGGGGGTGGGCGAGGCATTGCAGGCCTGTTCCTTGCCGGAATCGTGGTATGTCGTGCTATTTCCGCCTGTGCAGGTGCCGACAGCGCAGATTTTTGGGCATCCTGAATTGACACGCGATACGGTTTCTATCACAATGCGCGCCCTTCTGGAGCAGCAGCTTCTGGTTGGCCGGCAATTGCGCAACGATTTACAATCCGTCGTGTGCGGCCTTTACCCGGAAGTGGCGCGTCATCTGGCTTGGCTGAACAATGCTGGCAGGGCGATGATGACCGGATCGGGTGCCTGCGTATTCGCCGAATTCGGCAGCCGTAGTGAGGCAGACGCGGTGCTGACCCGGTTGCCGCAGGATATGCGCGGCGTGGTAGCGCAAGGTTTGAGGAAGCATCCATTGTATGACTGGGTGCCTGAGTAACAGTTTATTGGGGAGTCGCCAAGTGGTAAGGCACCGGATTTTGATTCCGGCATTCGCAGGTTCGATCCCTGCCTCCCCAGCCACAACGTAGTTGCGGTACAGGCTAACGTGAGCGAAGCAAACGTTAAGCTCGCAGAGCGAGCGGCCGAAGCCACAACGAAAGTTTCGGCGCAGGCTAACGTGAGCAAAATGAACGTTAAGCTCGCAGAGCGAGCGGCCGAAGCCAAAATTTAATTTCGGTTATTTAAGGGGTTGTACGTGTCCTACGACAGCTTGATGGTATTTACCGGCAATGCCAATCCTAAGCTTGCCGAGGCAGTCGCACAGCACCTCCATATTCATCTCGGACGCGCCAAGGTGGGCCGTTTCTCCGACGGCGAAGTGATGGTGGAACTTCTTGATAATGTGCGCGGCAAGGACGTGTTCGTGCTGCAATCCACTTGTGCGCCGACCAATGACAATCTGATGGAAGTGATGGTGATGGTGGACGCGCTGAAGCGTGCTTCTGCCGGGCGCATCACCGCTGCGATGCCGTACTTCGGCTACGCGCGTCAGGATCGTCGTCCGCGTTCGGCGCGTGTTGCGATTACCGCCAAAGTGGTGGCCGACATGCTCACCGGCGCCGGCGTGAACCGGTTGCTGACCATGGATCTGCACT
This sequence comes from Gallionella sp., assembly GCA_041629915.1. Classification (GTDB taxonomy): domain Bacteria; phylum Pseudomonadota; class Gammaproteobacteria; order Burkholderiales; family Gallionellaceae; genus Gallionella. The sequence continues at coordinate 7,681 of JBFKMJ010000022.1, read as the reverse complement.
CCGACCAGATACAGGGATTTTTTGATATCCCGGTGGATAACATTTATGCCAGCCCGATCTTGCTGTCCGATGTGTGGAAGAACAATTACCCGAACCTGATCGTGGTGTCGCCGGACGTGGGTGGCGTGGTGCGGGCCCGCGCACTGGCCAAGGAACTGGAAGCGGATCTGGCGATTATCGACAAGCGCCGCCCGAAGCCGAATGTGGCCAAGGTGATGAATATCATCGGCGATGTGGTGGGGCGCACCTGCCTGATCATGGACGACATGGTGGATACCGCCAACACGTTGTGCGAGGCGTCCAATGCATTGAAGGAAAAAGGCGCGGCGCGCGTACTGGCCTATTGTACCCATGCGGTACTGTCCGGCCCGGCCATCGAGCGTATTGAAAATTCTGCGATAGATGAGCTGGTGGTCACCGACACCATTCCGCTGAACGAAACGGCACGCAATTGCAAGCGTATTCGCCAGTTGAGCACGGCAGAATTGCTGGCGGAAACAATACGCCGCATCAACAGCGAAGAATCGGTGAGCTCGTTGTTCACCGAGTAAGTGAATAGCGCCCACCGGGCAGGAATTTTTGGCGGCGGTCATGGGGATTGCCGCAAAGTAGGGTTGGCCTGGTCGCGGGCAAGCCTGTTTATTGGAGAAGTGAAATGACTATCGAAATCAATGCAACACCCCGCAAAGCGCAAGGTACGGGTGCGAGCCGCCGTCTGCGTCATTCCGGCCGCACGCCAGGAATTGTCTATGGTTCCGGCGACGTCGTCATGATCGAGCTGGATCACAACGATCTTTACCACAAGATGCGTACGGAAGTTTTCCATGCTTCCGTGCTGACCCTGAATCTGGAGGGCAAGAAGGAATCCGTGCTGCTGCGCGATTTCGTGATGCACCCGTTCCGTCAGCAAGTGCAGCATGTTGACTTCCAGCGCGTGGATGCGAAGAAGAAGATGCACATCAAGGTGCCGCTGCACTTCATCAATGAAGAAACCGCGCCGGGTGTCAAGTTGGGCGGCGGCAAGATCAGCCATGTAATGAACGAGCTGGACATCACGTGTTTGCCGGCTGATCTGCCGGCATTCATCGAGGTGGATCTGGGCAAGCTGGAGCTGGGGCATTCCGTGCACGTGGGTGAGCTGAATCTGCCCAAGGGTGTGGAAATCGCCGCGCACGGCACACATACCGCAGAAGCGGTTGTGGCTACCGTGCAGGTGCCGCGTGGTGCAATCGAAGCTGCAGTAACCGAGGCAAGCGAAGAGGCTGCCCCGGCTGCCGAAGAAGTCAAGAAATAAGCAGGAAGATGTCCTGTGCAACCCGCCATTGCTGGTTTCGGCATGGCGGGTTTTTTCATTGAGATGCCATGACTGCCATACGTCTGATTGCCGGCCTGGGCAACCCCGGGCGCGAATACGAAACCACCCGGCATAACGCCGGGTTCTGGTGGGTGGACGAGTTTGCACGCCTGCAAAACCTGAGCTTCAAAAACGAGACCAGGTTTCACGGCCTGACGGCGCGCGGCCAGTTGCACGGCCATGAAATACTGCTGCTCAAGCCGCAGGCTTTCATGAATGCCAGCGGGCGGGCAGTCGGCGCGCTGGCGCGGTTCCACAAGATCGCCCCGGCCGAAATACTGGTGGTACACGATGATCTTGACCTGCAACCCGGTGCGGCGCGCCTGAAACAGGGCGGCGGGCATGGCGGGCATAATGGCCTGAAGGACATCATCGCGCATCTCGGCAGCAGGGATTTCTGGCGCCTGCGTCTGGGTATCGGTCATCCGGGCGAGCGTACCGAAGTGGTCAACTTTGTATTGAATGACCCGCGCAGGGAAGAACGGACACTGATCGAGCAGGCGGTGCAATGCTCACTTGAGGTGTCCGATCTCATTGTTGCAGGCAAGCAGGAAGCGGCAATGCTGAAACTGCACAGTGCATAGAACCAACCAGCAACTTTTTCGCTGCGGAATCTGGTAAAAAAGGCCGTTTCCCCATTTTTGCGGCCGGTTTGCAGGAGGGCAATTCGCATCCCGAGGGCGCGCGAAACCGGCGGTCCCTAATGTATAATGCGCGCCTTTGAAAATCACCCATTGGGAGAATTCATGCCTATTTATGCTTATGCGTGCTCCAGTTGCGGCCTGCAGCAGGACGTGATGCAGAAAATGAGCGATGCGCAACTCGTCGTGTGCCCGGAATGCGGCAAGGAAACGTTCACCAAGCAATTGACTGCCGCCGGTTTCCAGTTGAAGGGCAGCGGTTATTACGCCACCGACTTCAAGGATAAGCCCAAGGCCGAGTGTGCGCCTTGCGCGTCATCGGGCACTTGTCCGATGGCGAGCTGATCGTCGATGAAAAAATATCTCATTACCGGCCTGCTGGTATGGGTTCCGCTGGGCATCACCCTGTGGGTGCTGGACTTGATCATCGGCACGATGGATCAGACCCTGCTGTTGCTGCCGGTGCAGTGGCATCCGGATAACCTGCTGCCGGTCCATATCCCCGGGTTGGGCATCATCCTGACGCTGGGTGTGGTATTGCTGACCGGCCTGCTGATTCGCAATGTGTTCGGCCAGCGCTTGTGGGATGCGTCCGAGAAGGGCATGCTGCACATTCCCTTTGTCGGCAGTATCTACAAGGGTGTCAAGCAGGTCAGCGATACCCTGCTGTCCGGCAGCGGCAACTCGTTCCGCAAGGTGCTGCTGGTGCGCTATCCGCACCGCGGCGCATGGTCGCTGGCGTTTCAGACCAGCGTGCCGGGCGAGGTGAGCAACCGTTTCGACGAAGAGTATGTCGCGGTGTTCATCCCCACCACCCCGAGCCCGGTCAACGGCTTCTATTTTTATGTGCGCAAGGTTGACACCATCGAGCTGGACATGACCGTGGACGTGGCATTGCGCACCATCGTGTCGATGGGTGTGGTTGCCACGCCGGAAGCAGCCTCTTCATATCCTGCTGCCCAGGATTAACCCCCCGTTTTATTCTTAAAGCTCAATTATGCGAACTCATTATTGCGGATTACTCAACACCGACCAACTCGATCAGACTGTCAGCCTGTGTGGCTGGGCGCACCGCCGCCGCGACCATGGCGGGGTGATCTTCATTGATCTGCGCGACCGTGAAGGTCTGGCGCAGATCGTGTGCGATCCGGACCGCCCCGAGATGTTCAGAATTGCCGAATCGGTGCGCAACGAATTCGTCTTGCGTATCACCGGCAAGGTGCGCCGCCGCCCGGCCGGCACGACCAACAGCAACATGACCAGCGGCGAGATCGAGGTGTTGTGCCACGAGATCGAGGTGCTGAATGTGTCGGTGACGCCGCCGTTCCAGCTTGACGACGAGAACCTTTCCGAAAACGTGCGCCTGACCCATCGCGTGATCGACCTGCGCCGCCCGCAGATGCAGAAGAACATGATGCTGCGCTACAAGGTGACGATGGCGTTCCGCCGATTCCTCGACAGCCGCGGCTTCATCGACATCGAAACACCGATGCTGACCAAGTCCACACCGGAGGGCGCACGCGACTATCTGGTGCCGTCGCGCGTGCATCCCGGCGAATTCTTCGCGTTGCCGCAGTCGCCGCAGCTGTTCAAGCAGCTGCTGATGGTGTCCGGGTTCGACCGCTATTACCAGATCACCAAATGTTTTCGCGACGAAGACCTGCGCGCAGACCGTCAGCCGGAATTCACGCAGGTGGATATCGAGACCTCGTTCCTGAACGAAAAGCAGATTACCGCGCTGATGGAAGAGTTGATGCGCACCGTGTTCAAGGAAGCGCTGGACGTCGAGCTGCCCAATCCGTTTCCGCGCATCAGCTACGCCGAGGCGATGCACCGCTATGGCTCGGACAAGCCGGACCTGCGCGTGACGCTGGAACTGACCGAAGTGACCGATGCGGTGAAGGACGTTGCATTCAAGGTGTTTTCAAGTGTCGCCGGCTCGGAAAATGGCCGAGTGGCGGCGTTGCGCATACCCGATGGGGCGAGTCTGACGCGTGGCGAGATCGACGGCTGTACCGAGTTCGTCAAGATTTACGGGGCGAAGGGGCTGGCCTATATCAAGGTCAACGACATCACGCAGCTCAACGAGACCGGTCTGCAATCGCCGATCGTGAAGAACCTGCACGAGTCGGCGCTGAAAGCCATCATTGAACGCACCGGTGCGCAGAACGGAGACATCATCTTTTTCGGCGCAGACAAGGCCGGGATCGTCAACGATGCGCTCGGCGCATTGCGGGTAAAACTTGGTCACGAAAGGGGCTGTGTCAACGGCAAGGCATGGGAACCGGTCTGGGTGGTGGACTTCCCGATGTTTGAATACGACGAAGATGAAAAACGCTGGACGGCCTGCCATCACCCGTTCACCTCGCCCAAGGACGAGCATCTGGAATTTCTGGAAAGCGATCCGGGACGATGCCTGGCAAAGGCCTACGACCTCGCCCTGAACGGCTCGGAACTGGGCGGCGGTTCGGTGCGTATCCATAAGGAAGCCGTGCAGTCACAGGTATTCCGCGCACTCAACATCAGTGCGGAAGAGGCGCAACAAAAGTTTGGCTTCCTGCTCGACGCACTGCAATACGGCGCGCCGCCGCACGGCGGACTGGCGTTCGGGCTGGACCGTATTGTCACGATGATGACCGGTGCGGAATCGATTCGCGACGTGATCGCCTTTCCCAAGACGCAGCGTGCGCAATGCCAGTTGACTCACGCGCCAAGCGCGGTGGATGAGAAGCAGTTGCGTGATCTGCATATTCACCTGCGCAAGCAGGTTAAGGCAACGGTGGAAGTTTCCGGGGAATAGCAACGGGCATGGCCGATCCAGTTTTGATTGTGAATTTTTCAGGCCCGTTCCCTCACCTCAATCCTCTCCCGCCTGCGGGAGAGGAAGCGAACGAATCGCTACGCGAGTTTCAGGTTAAAAGATGATGTCGCGCCACCTGCATCTTTGCATGCTGGCGGTTTTGCTGTGGCTGCCGCAGGCACAGGCGGTGGACCCGGCCGGCGGACTGCCGATCATCGCGGCTGCAGAGCTGCCCGGCGAGGCACGCGCTACCCTGCAAGCCATCATGCAGGGCGGGCCGTTCGCCTATGAACGCGATGGTGTGACGTTTGGAAATTATGAGCACATTTTGCCCGGCCAGCCGCGCGGTTATTATCGCGAATACACGGTGAAGACACCCGGCAAGCGTAGTCGCGGCGCGCGGCGCATCGTATGCGGGCCGCTGCCGGAGTGCTATTACACCCCCGACCATTACCGGACCTTTAAACGCATCAGAGAATAGCAATGAATTCGTTGGCACAACAATTGAATAATATTGCTGCCACAGGCAGCTACTCGCTTATGTGCAGTGTCGACGAACTGCATGCTGCCGCCAATGAGGCAGATTTCATCCTGTTCGATGCCGATCTCAGAGGTGTCAAGGGCAAGCAGAACCTGCTCAATGCGCTCGCGCATGCCGCCGGTTTCCCGCCCGGGTTCGGGGCGAACTGGGATGCGCTGGCAGACGATCTGTGTGACCTGTCGTGGTGCGGTGAGGCGGCCGGTTATGTGCTGCTGTTGCGCAATGTCAGCGACACTTTCGGGCTGTCCGCCAACGACCGCGAGATCGCGCAGGACATTCTGGCCGACACGGTGGTGTATTGGCGGCAGCGCAAAAAGCCGTTCTGGGTGTTGTTCGCCTGAGGCATGGTGCATTGCAAACAGCCGATCTCGGTGCTGGTGGTGGTGCATACCGCCAGCCTTGACGTGCTGTTGCTGGAACGCGCCGATCATCCCGGCTATTGGCAGTCGGTCACCGGCAGTTGTGAGCCGAATGAAACCTTGCATGACACGGCGCTGCGTGAGGTGCGCGAGGAGACCGGGCTGGATGCGTCGCGCTATGCACTGAGCGACTGGCACAAGCAGAACGAATACGAGATTTATCCGCACTGGCGCCACCGTTATGCGCCGGGGGTCACACGCAATGCCGAGCATGTGTTCGGCCTGCAACTGCCGCATCCCGTTGCTGTCCAACTCGCGTCGCGCGAGCATTTGAATTTTCAGTGGCTGGCGTGGCAGGAGGCGGCGGATAAGGTTTTCTCACCCAGCAATCGCGCGGCGATACTGGAGTTGCCGGAGCGAGCAATCAGGAAGATGTAATGAGTGAAAATGTTATTTATATCCCGTATGACCATCCCGATGTCGCACAGTCCGCATGCAATACGGAACAGGCCTGGGCCAGGGTTCCGCGTGAACCGGGCGAGCAGGAAAAGCCCGAGCTGATTGCGCGCATCAGGCGTATGCTCAAGGAGCAGGATGCGGTGCTGGTGGCGCATTATTACGTGCATCCTGACTTGCAGGATTTGGCGGAGGAGACCGGCGGTATCGTATCGGATTCGCTGGATATGGCCAACTTCGGCCACCAGCATCCGGCCAGGACCATCGTGGTCGCCGGCGTGCGCTTCATGGGCGAGACCGCGAAAATTCTGAACCCGGAGAAGCGCGTGCTGATGCTCGATTCTGAGGCAGAGTGTTCGCTCGATCTGGGCTGTCCGGCGGATGAATTCAGCGCGTTTTGCGATGCGCACCCGGACCGCACCGTGGTCGTCTATGCCAATACCAGCGCGGCGGTGAAGGCCCGCGCCGACTGGATGGTGACCAGCTCGATCGCATTGCCCATCGTCAAACATTTGAAGGAACGCGGCGAAAAAATCCTGTGGGCGCCGGACCGGCACCTGGGCGATTACATTCAGGAACAGACCGGCGCGGACATGCTGATGTGGCAAGGCTCATGCGTGGTGCATGACGAATACAAGGCGCAGGAATTGCTCGAACTGAAGGCGCTGCATCCGCAGGCCGGGGTGCTGGTGCATCCCGAGGCGCCGCGTGCGGTGGTCAAGCTGGCGGACGTGGTCGGCTCCACCACGCAGCTCATCAAGGCATCGCAGCAACTCGACGCCAAGGAATTCATCGTTGCGACCGATAACGGCATCCTGCACAAGATGCGCACCCTGTCGCCGCACAAGGTGTTTATCGAAGCGCCGACTGCCGGGCGGGGGGCAACCTGCAAGAGTTGCAGCCATTGCCCGTGGATGTCAATGAACGGCCTGCTCAATCTGGCCGAAGTGCTGGAAAGCGGCAGCAACGAAATACGTGTCGATCCGGCGCTCATTCGGCGTGCCGTATTACCGATCCGGCGCATGCTTGATTTCGCGAAACAGATCAATCTGCCGACGCGCGGCATCGGCAACGCGTGATTCGCTGTTGCCGGTCGCCATGCACGCCATGCGATTTCCGGATAATGTGCCTATCTCCCTGACAGTCTAGATATTATTGCGCCTTGTGGGAATCGGCCCGATTTGTTACTAATGCCATAATTCGTGCATGGTTCAATACGTCGGGTTTGAAATAACCATGGCCAATTTTTCCAAATTCAATTTTTCGCTGCGTCACTGGACGATAGGCTCAAAGCTTGGCGGCGTGTTCCTGCTGCTGATCATGATCGCCAGCGGCAACCTGTATTTCGTCAACAAGGTATACGGCAGCATCGCGAATGCTGCCGACCTCATCAACCAGAGCGGGCGGTTGCGCTATCTCTCCCAGCAGGTTGCGTTGCAGTCGGCCGTTTTCGTGATGCAGCCGAGCGGTGCTGCCAGACTGGTGGGGCTGGAGCTGGAAAAAGAATTCAATCTCCGTTATGCCGGGGTG
>JBFKMJ010000021.1:0-10825 GCA_041629915.1 Gallionella sp. | reverse complement strand
GTTACCCAGCGTGCCGATCAGCGCACATTTTTTTCCCGCATCGTTCAGCGCGTGCGCGATCCAGTGACTGGTGGTCGTCTTGCCGTTGGTGCCGGTAACGCCAATCATCTGCAATTTCCCGGAAGGCGCGCCATACACCGCGTCCGCCAGCCAGCCCGCCTTGTGGCGCAGATCACTCACCGCAAGATGGGGGATTTGCCATGCATTGTCCCAGGCGAAATGCTGCGCTTCCCAAATTACCGCATTTGCGCCCTGCGCAATGGCCTGGGCAATGAATTGTCGTCCGTCCATTTTTTCGCCCGGATAGGCGACAAATGTATCGCCGCGTTGCACCGCGCGGCTATCGTTCACCAGACGCGTAACCTTCACATTCAGCCGGTTCAATTGTTCGAGAGAAAACATCACACCTCCTCCCTGACAATTTCTGCCGGTGACGCAATGACGTTATCCAGCGGCGCATCGTTCGGCACGTTGAGCGCGCGCAATGCCGCACCCGTCACTTTGCTGAATACCGGCGCGGCAACCAGCCCGCCGTAATGCTGGCCGTTGCCCGGCTCGTCGATCATCACCGCCACGATCAGGCGCGGATCCGAAACAGGCGCAAATCCGACGAACGATGCGACATAGCGGTCAATGTAACGCCCCCCCGCCAGCTTGTGTGCCGTGCCGGTCTTGCCTGCCACGCGATAACCCTCCACCTGCGCCAGCGGTGCCGTCCCGCCAGGCTGCGTGACCAGTTCCAGCATGTCGCGCATCATGTGCGCGGTGCGCTCGGAGAACACCTTCCTGCCTGTTGCGGGCGCATCCAGCTTCAGCAGCGATACCGGCTTCAGTTCACCACCATTGGTAAACACGGTGTAAGCACGGGCCAATTGCAGCAAATTCACCGACAAGCCATGGCCATACGACAGGGTGGCCTGCTCGATGGGACGCCAGGCTCCGGGATCACGCAACTTGCCCGCGGCCTCGCCCGGGAAATTGCTGCCGGTCTGTGCGCCAAAGCCGCTATCGGAAAGACTCTGCCACAATGTCTGCGGTTCCAGCGATAGCGCCATTTTGGCCGAGCCGATATTGCTTGATTTCTGGATGACTTGCGCCACGGTCAGCGCCGACTCCGGATGCGTGTCGCGGATCTTTTTGTTACCCACAGTCAGCACGCCGTGCTCGGTGTTGATGCTGGTTTCCGGCCGCACCTTGCCCTGTTCGATGGCGGTCGCGACGGTAAACGGTTTCATCGTCGAACCCGGCTCGAACAGATCGATGATGGCGCGATTTCGCATCGCCTGGCTGCTGATCCTGCCGCGGTTGTTGGGGTTGTAGGCAGGGTAGTTGGCAAGCGCCAGCACTTCGCCACTGCGCGCATCGAGAACCACCAGGGCACCGGCCTTGGCGCGATGCTGTTTAACGGCGCGTTCCAGTTCACGATAGGCAAGATGCTGCACATTGCTGTTCAGGCTCAGCGCGATATCGCTGCCCGGCTTGGGCGGGCGCAGGCTGCCGGCGTCTTCCACAATACGTCCATGACGATCCTTGATAACACGCTGACTGCCGTGCTTGCCGACAAGCTGCTCCTGCAGGGCAAGCTCAAGCCCCTCCTGCCCGTTATCGTCCTGCCCGGTAAAACCCAGTGTCTGCGCAGCCACCTCGCCCGCGGGATAGTAGCGGCGATATTCGCGTTGCAGGGAGATGCCGGGAAGGTTCAGGCTCACCACTTTTTCGGCCTGATCGGGTGGCAATTGCCGCTTGAGGTAGACAAAATCGCGCGACGTATCGAGCAGGCGGCGCTTCAAATCTTTCTCACCCATCCCGAGTATCTGCGCCAGTTGCCTTGCCTGCTGGCTGTCTACTTCCACATCCTCAGGGCTGGCCCACACCGACTCTACCGGTGTGCTGACCGCCATGGGTATGCCGTTGCGATCGGTGATCATGCCGCGGTGCGCACTGACCTCGATCACGCGGCTGTAACGCGCATTGCCTTTTTTCTGGAGGAAGTCGTTGTGCACCACCTGCAGGTATGCGCTGCGCCCGAACAACCCGGCCAGACCGGCCAGCAATACCACAAATAACGCAGTGGCGCGCCATCCGGGCAATTTCGCCGTGATGTCAGGAAGTGCGCTAGCCGCGTAATTCATGGTTGTTTATTTATTTGGCCGTCAGGCTCTACCCGTATAAATTGAATTTGCCCATTCCCGGGAAACTGCATCTGCAACTGCTGTACGGCAATTTTTTCCACCCGCGCCAGTGCGGCCCAGGTGCTTTGCTCCAGTTGCAACTGCCCCCATTCCACTTCCATCTGCTGTGCCTGCGCTTTCTGTTTCTGCAGCTCGATGTAAAGTTTGCGTGCCCTGTGTTGCGAGGTAACCACGCTCAATGCGCATAACACCAGCGCCACCAGCAACAGGACATTCAACCCGTTGCTGCTAGGCAGCATCGCTGCGCTCCGCCACGCGCATGACCGCGCTGCGTGCGCGCGGATTGGCCTGCACTTCTGCCTCAGTCGCGCGCACCGCCCTGCCGATCAAACGCAACCGCCCCTGCGGCACTTCGCTGGCGCGGATCGGCACATTACGCGGCAGCCTGTCGCCTTCCGCCATGTCGCGCATGAAATGCTTGACCATGCGATCCTCCAGCGAATGAAAACTGATCACCACCAATCGCCCCCCGGTCTTGAGGTGCGTCACACACTCTGGCAGCACCCGCGCAAGCTCTTCGAGTTCCCGGTTGAGATAAATCCGTATAGCCTGAAAGGTACGTGTCGCCGGGTTCTGCCCGGCTTCGCGGGTACGTACCGCTTTGCCAGCCAGCTCGACGAGCTGCCGCGTGGTGCGGACAGGTTCCGTTGTGCGCGCCGCAACAACCGCCCTTGCAATCTGCTTAGCAAACCGTTCTTCGCCGTAATCACGTATCACCTCCGCAAGTAAGCCCTCATCCACCTCCGCCAGCCACTCAGCCGCCGTCATGCCGCTGCTGGTATCCATGCGCATATCCAGCGGCGCATCGAAACGAAAACTGAAACCGCGCTCCGCATCATCCAGTTGCGGAGACGACACGCCCAGGTCGAGCAGTATTCCGTCCAGCTTCTCTGCCCCCAGTTCGCGCAGCACTTCGGCCAGCTGCGCGAAACCGCAATGCACGATGTGAAAGCGCGCATCGCGCCACTCCCTGCCTGCCGCCACCGCTGCCGGATCCTTGTCCAGCGCAATCAATTTGCCTTTGCTGCCCAAGCGCTCCAGTATCAGCTCACTGTGCCCGCCGCGCCCGAACGTGCCGTCCACATAGACGCCCTCTGGCTTGATGGCTAGCGCCTCGACAGCTTCATTCAACAGGACGGTCGTATGGGCCAGGCCCCCACTCACAAAGAAAAGCCCTCCAGCTCCGGCGGCAGATCACCTTCCATGAACGACAGCGCAGCTTCCTGCTGCGCCTGCCATTTCACCTCGTCCCACAACTCGAATTTATTGCCCTGCCCGACCAGCATCACACGCTTGTCCAGTGCGGCGTAGCCACGCAAAGCTGAAGAAATCAACACGCGCCCGGCGCCGTCCATCACCACATCTTCGGCGTAACCGATCAGGCGGCGTTGCAACGCACGGATTTTTGGATTGAGTGCGGAGAGCTTGAGCAGCTTTTCGCGAATCGGCTGCCACTCGGGCTGCGGATAAACCAGCAGACAACCGTCGGCATCAGCAGTCAGCACCAGCTGGCCTGCACAATGCGCAAGCAGCATGTCCCGATACCGAGCCGGTATCGCAAGCCTGCCCTTGCTGTCCAGATTGAGTTGCGCCGCCCCCTGAAACATCCCATTAACCCCCACTTTTACCCACTTTTTACCACTCAATCCCACTATATTGAAAAAAAACCAGCAGGTCAAGCGGAAAAACAGGATTTTTCTTTACGCACCAATGGGTTAGCGCATAAAGTTAATAAATAACTAATTCACTTAAAAAGCAAGGGATTGCGCAAATGAGCTAAAGTTGTTTGTAATGGAGGAACTAGATATTACGACTCTTGCCGATGAGAATGCCGGGTTACCGTCATGGGGATAAAGATAGCGCAATTGAATGCCTTCTGGTTTTACACAGAATGCGATTTGATGAAGAAAGTGAAGCTGGCCGATAAGCCGGGTTCTGTCGTGGACAGTCATTCCTCTAGGCGTTTCGTTACCTGACGCTCAAGCAACCTACCCGCAGGCGACGCGAGCAACGTCATGGCCTGCCTATTTGGTCTTGCTCCGGATGGAGTTTACCGTGCCGTCCGTGTTACCACGTCCGCGGTGGGCTCTTACCCCGCCGTTTCACCCTCGCCTGTTCCCCTCTCAATATTCGCAGGCGCTTTCGCCCCCGCTCTTCTTGAGAAGACTTTGCCGCCCTTGCGGGCGGCAAAATCGGGCCATCGGCAGACTATTCTCTGTGGCACTGTTCATCGCCTCACGGCGTCCGGTCGTTAACCGGCATCCTGCTCTGTGGAGCCCGGACTTTCCTCTCCGCATTTTCATGCGCAGCGACTGTCTGGCCAGCTTCGATGTGGAGTCTATCACGGGAGCATTGCACAAGTCCGTGAGCCTGCACTTCAGGTTACGAGATCACGCGCTACCCCGTTTGACTGTAAAGCAACAAAATGTGGCTGCAGCTCCCGCCATCATCCTGCACAAGCATGTCCTGGGCGCAACTAGGCCGTATTGCATAGACATTACGGCATATTGTTCTTTCACTCCCGGCAGAATATAAAGCAGACAACCTACGAAATTTCTGGAGAGTGAGACAATGGCTTTATCGATCGGCATGAAAGGTTTTTTTGGACTCGGCGCCCAGCCGAAAAGTGAGCTGCGCAGCAAGCTCAACCTCGTCGCGGCGGCCGAGGCGCATATATTATGGAAGACACGTCTGGGGCATCATGTTCAAGGAAGCATTCGCGAAGCCCTGGAACCCGCTCCGGTTGGTCAGGATGGCATCTGCCAGCTGGGAAGCTGGATCAATGGCTCGGCATTCGAGCCGTTTCGCGGGAGCGAGATATATCAGCAATTGAGTGATGCGCATCAGCAGTTTCACCGGATGGGCGCGCTTATTATTGAAAAACTGAAAGCCGGCGACCGCAACGAAGCGGAAAAGATATACATGAACGAATACAGTCAGGCATTGCGCCATACCATTCAATCCCTGATCGAAATCAACAAAATCCTTCAGGAAGACTAGTCTGCCCGCCTGATCTCCTGGCCGCCTATGCCGAAATCGGCTCCCCTTCTGTCAGAGGCGCCATTACCCGGAAACGATCGCGGCCCGGCAACGCCACCATTGCATCGTCACCCCCTGCGCCAGGCATGAAATCGTTCCAGCCAGCCCAATACTCGCTGAGAGGCATGCGCGCGCTTCCATTCGCCAGCGGCGTATTTGTTGGCCTCTGAAAGGGTTGGATAGGTGTGTATGGTAGACAGTATCTTGTTCAGACCCAGCCCCCATTTCATGGCCAGCACAAACTCCGTCAGCAGGTCACCGGCATGCTCGCCGACGATGGTGACGCCAAGGATGCGATCCTTGCCGGGTACCGTCAGCACCTTCACGAAGCCCTGCGCTGCACTGTCTGCAATGGCCCGGTCCAGGTCATCGATGCCGTAGCGGGTGACCTCGTAGTCAATGCCGCGCTCCCTGGCTTCCTGCTCGTTCAGGCCGACACGCGCAACCTCGGGATCGATGAAAGTGGACCACGGAATGACACTGTAATCGACCCTGAATTTCCTGAAGCCGCCGAATAGTGCGTTGACCGCCGCGTACCATGCCTGATGCGCAGCTGTATGCGTGAATTGATACGGGCCCGCCACATCCCCGGCCGCAAAAATGTTCGGATACAGGGTTTCCAGATACTCGTTGGTGGTCACTGTGCGCCGGGTCGGAATGCCCAGCTCTTCGAGACCGTAACCCTTGAGGCGCGCGGCGCGACCAACCGCGCAGACCAGCATATCGAAGGCGATCCGCCGGGTCCGGCCCTCATGTTCGACGACCAGATATTTTTCGCCATTCTCGCGCTCGCAGCGCAAGGCCTCGTGGTCCGTCAGCACGCTGATGCCATCCGCCTCAAATGCGGCACGTGCCAATGTGCAAACCTCTTCATCCTCACGCGGCAGAATACGGGGGCCCTTCTGCACCTGGGTCACATTCGACCCCAGCCTGGCCATCGCCTGGGCCAGTTCCGATCCTATGGGGCCGCCACCCAGCACAACCAGACGTTCAGGAGGCGAGGCGAGATTGGCGAATGCATCCCACAGGGTATCGCTTGTGACATAGCCAACTTCGTCCAGGCCCGGCAAGGGAGGAACGAAGGGTTCCGCGCCGGTGGCAATGACGATGCTGCGGGTCGTCAGGCGCCGGACAGCACCATCGTTCAGCGTGACTTCAACTGTCCAGGGATCGACCAGACGGGCGTGCCCCTGAAGCACTTCGACACCAAGCCGGGTATAGCGCTCGATGCTGTCATGCGGGGCGATTCGCCCGATCACGTCATGCACCCGCGCCATCACCTGCCGGAACGAGAAACGTGCATCAGCCGCATCGAGGCCATAATGATCGGCGTGGCGCATCTGGTGAGCGAGCTTTGCGCTCCGGATCAGCGCCTTGCTCGGCACACAACCATAGTTCAGGCAATCGCCTCCCATCTTGCGCCCCTCGATCAGGGTGACCCTGGCCTTCACCGCCGCCGCGATATACGCTGAAACCAGTCCTGCCGCCCCCGCGCCGATCACGATGAGGTTGCGCTCAAAGCGCGCCGGACGCTGCCAGCGCGCATAGATGCCACGCCTTTGCCCGAACCAATCGCGAATGGAAAACATGCGCATCATCGGCGCCGGCCCGGGCTGCAAACGAAACCGGACACCATCCCTATTTGCCGCCCCACAGCTCCGCCAACCTGGCATCCCGGCCACATCCCCTGCGGTAAAAGGAATAGCGTATCGGGTTTTTCTTGTAGTAGCCCTGGTGATACTCTTCGGCCGGATAGAAGGTGGTGGCAGCGACGATTTCGGTATGAATTTCACGGAACTTGCCGCTTTTCAGAAGCTCATCACGACTGGCTTCCGCAATCCTGCGTTCCTCCTCGTTCTGCCAGTAGATGCCGCTCCGGTATTGCGCCCCAATATCGCAGAACTGCCTGTCCTTGACGGTCGGATCGATATTCTTCCAGAAATACTCGACCAGTTGCGGGTAGCCTACTTTTGCCGGATCGTAAGTGATGCGCACCGCTTCCGTATGCCCGGTGCCACCGGCGCTGACCTGTTTGTAAGTCGGATTGGGGGTGTTGCCGGCGGTATATCCGGACTCGACGCCGAGCACGCCCGGCAGTTTTTCGTAATCCGCCTCCATGCACCAGAAACAGCCGCCTGCAAAAATTGCGGTTGCGACCTGTCCCGTTGCCTCCCCCGCGCCGGATTCGGACGCAGCGCCATGAACACTCATCGCACCCAGCATGCAGGCGACGGCCATGGCCAGCTCCAGCTTCGCGCTCATGTCCGCAACTCCGGCAATTTTTCGGTTCTCGGCACAAACTCCAGCGCCAAACCGTTATTGCAATAACGCCGTCCGGTCGGTTTCGGTCCATCGTCGAAAACATGGCCCTGATGGCCGCCGCAACGGGCGCAATGATATTCAGTCCGCGGCCAGATCAGCTTGAAATCGATTTCGGTCAGCAGCGCCCCGGGAAGATAATCATAAAAACTCGGCCAGCCGGTCCCGCTTTCATACTTGGTCGCACTGTCGAACAATGGCAGATAGCATGCGGCACAGATAAAAGTCCCGGCACGTTTTTCCCGGTTGAGCGGGCTCGATCCTGCGGGCTCGGTGCCCGCCTCGAACAGGATGGCGTAGCGATCCGCCGGCAACAACGATTTCCATTCTGACCTGGATTTCACCAATGGCCTGACCCTGTTGTTTTCCTTTGCAAACGCGGGCAGCAGGCTGCTGGCGAGCAACCCGGAGGCACCGATTAACAGTTGACGACGGTTCATGATGGACTCCTTTATAAAGGTGTACGACACGACGTGGGACACTGCGGATGGCATTAAAGTTTAGGGGAAATCTCAATGATTCGAAGTATTACCTCCTTCAGACATCGCAGTAGCTGCGGGATTCACTGATGGAACTCCATTTATGGCCGTTGCGCGCCAGCAGGGCGTCCGCTTCCGGCGGGCCGTCGCTGCCGGCGGCATAACCCGGCAGCTGCGTGGCGGGCTGCGTTGCCCAAGCCTCCTCGATCGGGGTGATCAGTCGCCACTGCGCTTCCACACCGTCGTGGCGATTGAACAGCGTGGCGTCGCCGCGCATGATGTCCAGCAGCAGCGTGGCATAGGCCGAAGGGGGGTCTTCGCCGAAAGCGCTGCGGTAGCAGAAACTCATCTGCACCGGCCCGGCCTTTTTCACGGCGCCCGGCAGTTTGGCGCCGAACGCCAGGCTGATGCCCTCGTTGGGCTGGATGCGCAGGGTGATGGCATTGGGTTCCAGGCCGTCGGCGCGCGCGAACAGCGTGAGCGGTGGATGGCGAAAGTGCAGCGTGATTTCGGTCAGGTGGCGCGCCAGACGCTTGCCCGTGCGCAGGTAAAAGGGCACGCCCGCCCAGCGCCAGTTGTCGATGGCGAATTCCAGTGCGGCGTAGGTTTCCGTGCTGGATCCGGGGCTGGCCCCGGTTTCTTCGCGATAACCGCGCACATCCGCGCCATCGATCGTTCCGGACAGGTATTGCGCACGCACGGTGTGCCTGGCGACTTGTTCCGGCGTCATGGGTCGGATGGAGCGCCACACCTCGGTTTTTTTGTCGCGCACCGCATCGGCATCGAAGGAAACCGGCGGCTCCATGGCGATGAGCGCCAGCAATTGCATCAGGTGGTTGGCCACCATGTCGCGCAATGCGCCCGACTCCTCGTAATAGCCCATGCGATTCCCCACGCCCAGCGGTTCGGCTGCGGTGATTTCCACATAGTCGATGTGGTTGCGGTTCCACAGCGGTTCGAACATGGTGTTGCCGAAACGGAAGAACAGGATGTTCTGCACCGTTTCCTTGCCCAGGTAATGGTCGATTCGATATACCTGCGGCTCTGCGAATGCCTTTGCGATTTCCGCGTTGAGCGCCTGGGCCGAAGCCAGGTCGCTGCCAAATGGTTTTTCGACGACGATGCGCGACCAGCCGCTTTCTTCCCGGTTCAATCCCGCCTGCGCCAGACCAGCGACGATAACAGGTGCGGATGAAGGCGAGGTGGCCAGATAAAACAGCCGGTTGGTGCCCACTGGCGCTTCGATTTTGTCCAGTCTCTCGGCCAGGCGTCGATAGGTATCGGGATCGTCAAAACCGCCAACCAGATAATCCACCCTTGGCGTGAAGGCCAGCCATTCGTCCTCCCGGAAGGCACGGATTTCGCGCGAATGCTCCACGCCGTCGCGCATCATGTGGTGGAAGTCGACGACCTCCATGTGCTTGCGCGCCACGCCGATGACCAGAAAATTATCGGCGAGACAACCGGTGCAGGTCAGATGAAACAGGGCTGGCATCAGCTTGCGCTTGGTCAGGTCGCCTGAGGCGCCGAAGATGACGACGACACACGGCTCGCCATGCGGTAGCGCGGAAGGCTGCTGTTTTTCCCGGCTGTCGACCATGCTGGTTTCTCCTGAGACGGGTTAAAAAATCCGGTGGCCCGCCAATGTTACTCCTTCTTTTGCAATGATTGCATTGGAAATTTTTCTCGGGCGGCGCCGGGCAGTCTGACGCCAAGGCAAGCAGCGAAATACCAGGCATCACCCGGCGTGATTGCGGGAATGGCCTGCAGAGGATTTACAGGGAAATCATTCCCCGCGTATGGGCGGCTTGGAGAGCTTGCGCTGCAAGGTGCGGCGGTGCATGTTGAGGGCGCGGGCGGTGGCCGAGATATTGTCGCCATGCTCGTGCAATACACGCTGGATATGCTCCCACTCCAGATTTTCGATTTGCGTCGGCTGCGCCTTGATCGGGGCATCGCTGTCGGCGATATGGCTGAAGGCCGCCACAATTTCATCCGCATTGGCGGGCTTGGCGAGGTATTGTGTTGCACCCAGCTTGATGGCCTCGACCGCGGTGGCGATGCTGGCATAGCCGGTCAGCACCACGATGCGCGTATTCGGATCGAGTTCGTGCAGCGCCTTGACCAGAACCAGCCCTGGCGCCCCGTTCATTTTCAGATCGATCACGGCAAATTCCGGCGGGTTTGCGCTGGCCAGCGGGATGGCCTGCTCGACGCTGTGCGCCACGCAAACGCTGAAGCCGCGGTTCTCCAGGGCAGCGCTCAGCACCCTGCAGAAGGTTTCGTCGTCATCGACCAGCAACAGCGAGGCTGTTTCTTCCTGGGGTTGTGTCATGTCTGTACTCCTGCTATCGGCAGAATGAGTTCGGTGGTCGCGCCGCCGCTGTCGCGATTGAACAGCCGCACCGAACCGCCCATGCGCTCGACTGTGGCGTTGGCAAGGAACAGTCCCAGCCCGCGCCCTTCGGTCTTGGTGGTAAAAAATGCCGAGCCGGCCTTGAGCTCGACTTCCTCACTCAGTCCGCCGCCCTGGTCGTGAATTTCCAGGGTGAAGTGGGCGGCATCCCAGTGTGTATGAATCTCGATGGCTTGCGGCGCAACATCCGCCGCATTATTGAGCAAATTCATCAGCGCGGCGCGCAACGTGGCGTCCACGCTGATAAGCGGTGCCGGCTGGGCATCGTCTTTGTGGTACCGGTATTGCGCGGTGGGGCGCAGCAACTGCCACTCGTTCAGCACCTCGGCGATCATGACATCCGCAGGTTGCAACGAAGAGGCCACGCCGCCCTGGGCATT
>JBFKMJ010000020.1:0-10941 GCA_041629915.1 Gallionella sp. | reverse complement strand
GGCGGGGGGGAGCGCCTCGCTGGAGAAGTTGCTGTGTGGCGCATTTGGCGTGCCGTGCCAGCCGGATGCGCCGATCGCCCCGGTTTCCGCCGCGTTTGACCGGCTCGGGGAGGGTTGCTGGTTGCGCGCCGATCCGGCGCATTTGCGCCTGCAGCGCGATCAACTGATCCTGTTGCCGGACATTGAAGCCGATGCGGACGAAGCCGGGCAACTGTGCGCGGCCCTGAATGAATATTTTTCCGGGCAGGGCATGGCGTTTTTCGCACCGCATCCGCAGCGCTGGTATGTGCGCGTTGACGGGCTGCCGGATATCGAAACCGTGCCGCTGTCGCAGGCTGCCGGACGCGATGTGCGCGGTCTGCTGCCTACAGGCAAAGACGCGGCGCGCTGGCATCAGGTATTCAACGAAATCCAGATGCTGCTGTTTGCCCACCCCGTGAATGAAGCCCGCGAGGCGCGCGGGGAATTGCCGGTCAACAGCCTGTGGCTGTGGGGCAGCGGCGCAGGTGCGGGTGTCATTCCGCAAAGCCACTGTGATTGCGTCAGCTCGGATGAGGTGATGGCCGGAATGTTTGCCGCTGCGGCGGATATTCCGTTTGCGGAGTGGCCGGAGCAGTGGCGCAAGGCGGAAAATTGCGACCGGCAATTGCTGGTCTGGACGGGTTTGCGTTCGGCCCTGCAACGCGGCGATCCGGGGGGCTGGCGCGCCACCGTGCAGGATTTTGAGACAGGCTATGCGCAGCCGCTATGGCAGGCATTGCGCGCCGGAACAATCTCACGGCTGCAACTGGATATTCTGGGTGGGGATCGCGTCCGGAGCCTGCGCCTGAACCGTGCCGATGTCTGGGCATTCTGGCGGCGTGCCAGACCGCTTGCGCAATACGCGATAGTGTAAAATGGCCCCAACGAAAAACCGGGATTGAGCATGCCATTCTGGAATGCCGCAATGCAGATGTTCTGGGGCGAGGGGTCGCTGCCGGTGTTGATTATGGCGCTGGGTACCGCGTTCCTGTTGTTCCATTTCCTGAAGGAAGAGCGCAAGGGTGTCCTGAACACGCTGATCTTCTTCCTTGTCTGCCTCGGGCTGCAATTTGTCAGCGGCCTGCTGCACGCGCTGCAATTCGTCTCGGCAGCAGCCATCCTCCACGAAGTCGGGCTGATCGGTGCCGGCATTGCCGTGATTCGCCTGTGGGGACTGCTGGTATTCCGCATCATCCTGCCGCTGTTGCGCATCACGCCGCCGCGCATTGCCGAGGACATCTTTGTCATCATCGGTTACATTGCCTGGGGCCTGGTGCGCTTGCGCTATGCCGGACTGGACCTGGGCAGCATCGTCGCGACCTCGGCCATGATCACTGCCGTGGTGGCGTTCGCCATGCAGGACACGCTCGGCAATATCCTCGGCGGTCTGGCCTTGCAACTGGACAATTCCATCGAGATCGGCGACTGGATCAAGGTGGACGACATCTCCGGCCGCGTGGTGGATATCCGCTGGCGCTCGACACTGGTCGAGACGCGCAACTGGGAGACGGTGGTGTTTCCCAACAGCCAGCTGATGAAGAACAAATTCATGGTGCTGGGACGGCGGACCGACCAGCCGGTGCAGTGGCGGCGCTGGGTGTGGTTCAATGTTGCACTGGACATATCGCCTACCCGGGTGATTTCCGTGGTCGAGGAAGCCGTCCGGCAGACCGATATTGTCAATGTGGCAAGGTACCCCCTGCCGAATTGCGTGCTGATGGACATGGACAACAAGGGCTATGCGCGTTATGCGATGCGCTACTGGCTGACCGAGCTGATGCAGGACGATCCGACCGATGCGGCCATCCGCTGGCACATCATGACGGCGCTGCAACGCGTGGGCATCAAGCTGGCGATGGAGGAGCGTAGCATCCATCTCACCAAGGAGAACGAAAAGCACGAAGAAGCGGTGCGTCACCGCGAGGTTTTGCTGCGCATGAAGACCCTGCGGCGCGTCGAGTTGTTTTCGCAGTTGACGGATGACGAGTTGCGCAAGCTGGCCGAGCGTCTCAGGTATGCACCGTTTGCCAAGGGGAATCTCATTGCCAGACAGGGTGCGCCCGCGCAGCACTGGCTGTTCATCATCATCAGCGGTGAGGCGGAGGTGTATCTGGAGGGCGCCGGCGGCGAGAGACGTGTCCTGAATGTGCTCTCGAAAGGGGCCTTTTTCGGCGAGATGAGCCTGATGACCGGGTCGCCGCGCGTGGCTTCTGTCATCGCCAAAACCGATGTGGAGTGCTATCGTCTCGACAAGGAAGCCTTCGAGGAAATCCTGCTGGCGCGCCCCGGCATCGCCGAGGAGGTGTCGCAGGTATTGGTGGCGCGCCGCGTGCAACTGGACAGCGCGCTGCAGAACCTGGATGAGGAAGCCAGGCATAATGAAATGTATCATCAGCACAATGAAGTGCTGGCGACGATCAAACGATTCTTTGGTTTGTAGTATTATCGCCGCCGCATTTTGGAGGGATTAGCATGAAAATATCGTTTCTGGATTTTGAAAGTCCAATCGCCGAGCTGGAAGACAAGATCGAACAGCTGCGCTATGTGCAGGATGATTCGGCACTCGACATCATGGACGAGATTTCGCGTCTGTCAAAAAAGAGCGCGGCGTTGACCAAAGATATTTATGCCAAGCTCACGCCCTGGCAGATATCGCAGGTATCGCGCCATCCGCAGCGCCCCTACACGCTGGATTACGTCGAGCATTTGTTTACCGACTTCGAGGAGTTGCACGGTGACCGCTGTTTCGCCGACGACAAGGCCATCGTTGGCGGCCTGGCGCGCTTCGACGGGCAGAGTGTCATGGTGATCGGGCACCAGAAGGGGCGCGACACCAAGGAAAAAATCGTACGCAATTTCGGCATGCCTCGCCCCGAGGGCTATCGCAAGGCGTTGCGCCTGATGCGCCTGGCAGAGAAATTCGACATTCCCATCATGACCTTCATCGACACGCCCGGCGCTTATCCCGGCGTGGGCGCTGAAGAGCGCGGCCAGTCCGAGGCGATCGGGCGTAACCTGTATGAAATGACCGAGCTGCGCGTGCCGATCATCTGCACCGTGATCGGGGAGGGCGGCTCCGGCGGCGCACTGGCGATCGCGGTGGGCGATGCGCTGTTGATGCTGCAATACAGCACTTACTCGGTGATCTCGCCGGAAGGCTGCGCCTCGATCCTGTGGAAGAGCGCGGAACGGGCGGCGGACGCCGCAGAAACCCTCGGCATTACCGCGACACGTCTGAAAACGCTGGGGCTGATCGACAAGATCATTGCCGAACCGCCCGGTGGGGCGCATCGCGATTACGCGGCAACCACGCAGAACGTGAAGAAGGCCTTGCAGGACGCGCTCAGAGCAGCGCAGAACAAACCGGTTGCCAACCTGCTGCAGGATCGCTTCAATCGCCTGATGAGTTATGGCAAGTTCAAGGAAGTTGAACTTAACTGACCTTCCCGAGCGCGTCGCGGCCCAGATCGCGCCGCTGCTTCCCGCGCACAGTTCCATTCTGATCGGCCTGAGCGGCGGGGTTGATTCCGTCGTGTTGCTGCATCTGCTGCACCGGCTCGCGCCGCGTTTCTCATGGCGCCTCCTTGCCCTGCATGTCCATCACGGCATCAGTCCCAACGCGGATGCCTGGGCGGATTTCTGCGCCACACTTTGCGCGCGCGATGCCATTCCGCTGCATATCGAGCATGTTGATATCTCCCCGTTGCGCGAGCACGGGATCGAGGCGGCGGCGCGCAAGTTGCGCCATGCGGCGTTTTCCAGGCAGGAATGTGATTTCGTGGCGCTCGCGCACCATGCCGACGACCAGGCTGAAACCCTGCTGCTACAGCTGCTGCGCGGCGCCGGTGTACGCGGTGCCAGCGCCATGCCGTTGTTTGCCGGCCGTACCGGCGCACCCGGTTTGTTGCGCCCGTTGTTGCGCTGCTCGCGCCGTGAAATCCTCGACTATGCCGATGCGCATAAGCTGCGCTGGATAGAAGACGAAAGCAACGCCGACGACAGTTATCCGCGCAACTTCCTGCGCCATCGCCTGCTGCCCCTGCTCGAGGAAAAATTTCCCGCCTATCGCGACACGCTCACGCGCAGTGCGCGGCATTTTGCCGAAGCGAGCGAGCTGCTCGACGATCTGGCGCGGCAGGATGCCGCGCAGGCGATCGATGGCGACACCCTGGCCGTCGCGACTTTGCAGGCCCTGAGTCTGCCCCGCGCCAGAAACCTGCTGCGATATTTTCTGCACAGCCTCGGCGCGCCGATGCCGCAGGCCGCGCAGCTGGACGACATGCTGCTTCAATTGTGCGACGCGCGGGAGGATGCGGCGGTGTGCATCGCCTACGGCGGTCTGGAACTGCGCCGCTATCAGGGCCGGGTATATTTGCTGCATGCACCGGGCGAATTTGACCGGAGCCTGGTCATGCCGTGGCACGGCGAAGCCGAACTGGACTGGCCGGCGCTGCATGCACGCTTGCACTTTAATCGTTCTCCGGGAGCAGGCATCAGCCTGGAAAAACTGCGGCGCGCCCCGGTAACGCTGCGCCTGCGCCAGGGCGGCGAAGCGCTGCGCCCGCAGACAAATGCCGCGACACGCACGCTGAAAAACCTGTTGCAGGAGCAGCATGTCCCGCCCTGGCAACGCGACCGCCTGTCGTTGCTGTATTGCGGCGACGAGCTGGTGTGTGTGCCCGGTGTGGCGATTGCGGCGGAATATCAGGCGGTCGCGGATGAGGCGGGTGTCTCGGTGGTTCTTGGCTCCGAGCAGGATGTTTATTGACGCACGCGACTGCGCGCAAGCGTCATGCAGTCCTGATGGCATCGCGCTCCATGCGCCGGTGCAGTGGCAGTCGTATCCTATTCCGGCCCGTCTGCCGGGATCTGGAAGAGCGCGCCGAGGTTGATGCTGCCATGCTCTGCCGGATTCTGCGGATCATGGGTTCCCGGATTTCCGGGGTTCAGGTTTGAAGCCGTGTCGTCAGGCGGAAAGATGACCAGTGTGGCCAGAAATTCCAGGATCTTGCGCTGGTCGTCGTCGCTGAGCGATGCAAATTGTTGTTTCGACTGCTGTGCCTCGCCGCCGTGACGAAGGATTACTTCCTCCAGGTTGATGCTGCGCCCATCGTGGCCATAGGGAGTCGTGCTGCCCACCCCCCAAAGCGGTTCAGTCATGAATTCCGTGACAAGGCTGCCATCATATTGCCGCTCGTGGAAGGCGGGGCCCAGATCGTGGCGTCTGAAGTCGGCAAAGATATTTTTCACAAGGAATGAATTTTTCTTCGGGATGAGTTGCGGAAATGCCTGGCCATCGTTCACGACATCGAAAAGTGTTACGGCCGTTGCGAAAAGACGGTTGAAAATGCCCTTTTCCGGGTCGAAACGCGTTTCCACATCGGCGACGCGCCGGTCGCTGTCGATGCGGAGGTCTTGAATGTGGCAGCCGGTGCACCCGATCTTTTTCAGCAGCGCAAGCCCCGATTCGGCCCGTTTGGTCATCTTGCCCGTAGCGGGGCTGAAGTAGTTCAGCAAATAGAACTCCATATGGTCAACGAGTGCCGGGTTGATTTCGTTGCGCACACCGTCGCCGTCACCATCATCCGCCACACTGCAGATGGGAGGTTGCCTGATTTTGTCCAGCGCCGGATCCAGAACCAGGCCGGCCGGGGTGGTGACTCTGACCGGATAGTTCGGATCGGTGGCGCGGCATAGATCCGGATCGGAGGCTTCCAGTCCCATCTCTGTCTTGAACGCGTCAATAACGAAACCGCGGATGGAAAACTCGCCGCCGTGTGCGAAGAAAGGCCGAACCCGGAGATCAGGATCCACGCCTTCCACAAGCGAAGTATCAATCCCGCCTTCCGGGAGCGCACGGATGGCGCCGTAGCGGATTCCCTTGCTGACGAGTGGCAGGCTGACTGCCGATCCGCCATTTATCGCCAGGGCCAAGGCCTGGAGGCGAATGGCGCGCAGGTCGTGAGTAATCTCGTCCGCCAGCATTTCCACCAGCCCGAGGCCGAAGAGATGCGGCGCATCCCGGCTGTCGGGCCGGGTGGCCCCATCCCCGCCGGCACCTGCCGCGCCTCTCGGGCGGCCGTGACAACCGGCGCAACTGTCGACCAGCCCCGCGCCCAGCCCCGGGTTGTCATGGATATTGCCCACCGAGTTGTTGTTAATGCGCGGGCCGAATCCCTGAGCCATGGTGAACTTGCGCTGAAAAAGCTGGCGACCCCGGCGAATTGAGCGGGCCGGGTCGCGCCGGATGAGATAGAGCGAAGATTCCGGCGTGAATTCGTCGCCTCTGCCCGCACCGATCTGCTGTTCGAGGGATTTTCCAATCATGCCCCCCGCAACGCTGGGCGTCGTTTGTGTGACATCCGTAAGCTCTGCCCACGTCAGCGTGACCGGAGCCATGAGTCCGATGATGGCGATCCAGAGAAACGTTGCGCTCGCGTGTTTTACGGGTTGTCTTTTCATGGATCCTTCCACGCTGAAAACTGGAGCCTGACGTAAAATAAACGCCTTGTTGCGCGCCAGCTGAAGCTGTTTTCAGGGTGTGTGGCTGGCAGCGGCTCTGTGACGGCACGATGCTGTTGCGGCAAGATCTGTGATGCGCCCTGAATTGACAGTTTGCACTGTACTTACCCGCACATGGGGGGTCAATGGGGCGAAAGATATCGAAGTTGTCTGTAACAAAGGTTGGATTGAGCCTGGCCGCCGTTCTGTCGCCATGAGGCCGGCCCATCACATGGCTTGCCGGCTGCGACACGGCGGGCAAAGCCTGATAGAATTGCGGGTTCGAAATTCCTGATTAACTATAACCATTTGGAGAACGTAGCATGGCTGTTGAACGTACCCTGTCGATTATCAAACCCGATGCCGTGGCCAAGAATGTCATCGGTCAGATTTATACCCGTTTTGAGAATGCCGGCCTGAAGGTCATTGCCGCGCGCATGATGCAGTTGTCGCGTGCCGAGGCGGAAGGTTTTTATGCGGTGCATGCTGCGCGCCCGTTCTTTAACGATCTGGTCAATTTCATGATTTCCGGCCCGGTGATGGTGCAGGCGCTGGAAGGCGAGGGCGCAATCCTGAAGAATCGTGACCTGATGGGAGCCACCGACCCGAAGAAGGCCGACAAGGGCACGATCCGCGCCGATTTCGCCGACAGCATCGACGCGAACGCAGTACACGGTTCCGATGCGGCCGAGACGGCGGCAGTGGAAATCGCCTATTTCTTCCCTGCGCTGAATATCTATTCCCGTTAAGACCAAACCACTATTCATCCACGAAAGACACGGAATTCACGAAATGAAACCCATTGATATGCGTCAGCCTGGCAATCCGCTTTATGGGCGCCGCTCGCGCAACAAGTTGTTTTCTGGCTTTGTTCGTGTTCGTTCGTTTTTTTAGTGGATAGAAGCTTTTATGAAATGAAACAAAACCTCCTCGACTTTGATGTGCAGCAACTGACTGCCTGGTTTGCGGAACATGGCGAGAAGCCGTTTCGCGCCAGACAGGTGCTGCGCTGGATATACAAGGCCGGGGAGTCAGATTTTGATGCGATGAGCGACCTGGCCGTGTCGCTGCGCGAAAAACTGAAACAGATCGCCTGCGTGCAGGCGCCCACGGTGGTGCGCGAGGAGCTGTCCGGCGACGGCACGCGCAAGTGGCTGCTGGATATGGGCACCGGCAATGCGGTGGAAACGGTGTTCATTCCCGAAGCGGGCAGGGGGACGCTGTGTGTTTCGACCCAGGCCGGTTGCGCGCTGGATTGTTCATTCTGCTCCACCGGCAAGCAGGGCTTCAACCGCAATCTCACGGCTGCCGAAATAATCGGCCAGGTGTGGTGGGCAAATCATGTACTCGGCCGCGCCTCCGACGGCAACTGGCAGGTCAGCAACGTGGTGCTCATGGGCATGGGCGAGCCGCTGCTGAATTTCGAGCATAGCGTAAGCGCGCTGCGCCTGATGCTGGACGATCATGCCTACGGCCTGTCGCGCCGCCGCGTGACCGTGTCGACTTCCGGCATCGTGCCGGCGATGGATCGCTTGCGCGAGGAATGCCCGGTGGCACTGGCGGTGTCACTGCACGCGCCGAATGACGCGCTGCGCAATGTGCTGGTGCCGATCAACCAGAAGTATCCGCTCAAGGAATTGATGGCCGCGTGCAGGCGTTATCTGGAAAAGGCGCCGCGCGATTTCATCACCTTCGAGTATGTGCTGCTGGATGGCGTGAACGACAGTGTGCAGCAGGCGCACGAGCTGGTCAGACTGGTGCGCGATGTGCCGTGCAAATTCAACCTGATCCCGTTCAATCCGTTTCCACAGGCGCGTTATCAACGCTCTGATGCACAGGCAATCCAGCGCTTTCGCGACGTGCTGATGCAGGCGGATATCGTCACCACTACGCGCAGGACGCGCGGCGATGATATTGCCGCGGCATGCGGACAGCTGGCCGGGCAGGTGCATGACAAAACCAGACGAACCCTGCCGCTCATGCAGGCATTGCATGGATGAATAATCGAGGTGTGCCGATGAAAAATATAGCTCTTCTGTCGTCCTTGCTGATTGCCCTGTCGGGCTGCGCCACGACCACGGGTAGTGGGCGGACCGTGTCCGGGCAGGCAGAGTCACGCGCCAGCGCCAGTGCAAAGGTGCATACCGAACTGGCGGGCATGTATTACGAGCGCGCGCAGATGGGTATCGCGCTGGGCGAGATAGACAAGGCCCTGCAATTCGACCGTAACTACGCGCCGGCCTACAATGTGCGCGGCCTGATCCATATGGCGTTGCGCGAATACAAGGAAGCCGAGCAGGACTTTCGGCAAAGCCTGCGCCTCGACAAGAGCGATTCCGAGGCGCACAACAACTACGGCTGGTTTCTGTGCCAGCGCGACAGGGAGAAGGAATCCATCCCGCATTTCATGACGGCGCTGAAAAATCCGCTCTATACCACGCCGGAGCGGGCTTATCTGAACGCCGGGCTGTGCTCCCGGAAAGCGGGCAATCTGAAAGATGCCGAAGAATTCCTGCAACGTGCGTTGCTGGTGCAGCCCGACTTGCCGCAGGCACTGCAGGCAATGGCGGAGCTGAGTTTTATCAATGGCGATTATGTTGCTGCAAAAAAATATTTTGCGAGATTTTCGGAAAAGATCGACAGCCTGACGGCGGAACAGCTCTGGCTGGCAGTCCGTATCGAACGCAAGGTCGGTGACCGCAATTCCGAGGCCAGTTACAGCATGCAGTTGCGCAAGCGTTATCCCGACGCGCACGAAGTCCATTTGCTCGAGCACGGTGAATGATGGAAGAGCTTTCTCCAAACAACGCCGGGCAGGATGAAGATGTTGCCACGACACCGAAGCCATCATCGGGAAGGATGCTGCGCGAGGCGCGCGAACGTCTAGGTTTGAGTGTTGCGGATGTGACCGAGCAGACCAAACTTTCTCACCGTCAGGTCGAGGCGCTTGAAGCCGATGATTTCCAGCGTTTGCCGGAGTTGCCTTTTGTGCGCGGCTTCGTGCGCAGCTATGCCAAGATTCTGCACCTGGATGCGCAGCCATTGTTGGCGGCCTTGCCGCAGGCAAAAGAGGCTTCGGCAAAACGGATGCCAGCCTCGGTCGAGGTTCCATTCCCGAATGCGCAGTTATCGCAGCGGCAAAACCGGATCTGGCTGGGGGCGGCATTCCTGTTGGCGGTGGGGGTCGCATTTGCGATGTGGTATTACACGCCGCCGCTTGGGGAAAGCGAGGTAACGCAGGTCGAGACGCCGGTTTCTTTGCCAGCCCAGATGCCGGCAATGCCGGCACCGCCGGTTGCTGAAGTGGAGGTGGTTGTGCCGCCTGCTCCGACAGCAACCCAATCTTCGGCGGAAGAGGTGCAGGCTCCGGCTATGGCAGCGAAACCGCAAATTCCCACAGCCTTGCCGCAAACCCAGGCGGCAAGTTCGGCAGTCCCGCCCGTCGTGCCATCCCGACCCGCTGTGTTGCGCCTGACGTTCGATGAAGAGTCATGGGCTGAAATCAAGGACAAGGATGACCAGATACTGTCATCGCAAGTTAATCCGTCCGGGACCGAGTTGCGCCTGAATGGACAGGCGCCGTTTTCGCTGGTAATCGGCCGCGCCGCATCGGTGCGGCTCTACTACCGCGGGAAGCAGGTAGACCTGACACCCCACATCCACGCTACCAGCGAAGTGGCGCGGCTGACGCTGGAATAGACATGAGTGAAGCCGTCATCAATCGCCGTCCGTCGCAACGGGTGCCGGTCGGCAATGTGATTCTGGGTGGCGGCGCGCCGATTGTGGTGCAATCCATGACCAATACCGATAGCGCAAATGTCGATGCAACGGTACAGCAGGTCTATGAGCTGGCGCAGGCCGGCTCGGAGCTGGTACGCATTACGGTGAATACCCCGGAAGCCGCGGCTGCGGTTCCGCAGATACGCGAGCGGCTGGACCGCATGGGTTGTGAAGTGCCGCTGGTCGGTGATTTTCACTACAACGGGCATCGCCTGCTCACGGAATTTCCGGAGTGCGCGCAGGTGCTGGCGAAATATCGCATCAATCCCGGCAACGTCGGGCGCAGCCGCTCCGATGAAGATCCGTTTGCGATCATGATCGGTGCTGCGGTGCGCTACGACAAACCGGTGCGCATCGGCGTGAACTGGGGCAGCCTCGACCAGAATCTGGTGGTGCGCATGATGGATGAGAATTCGCGCCTGGCCGAGCCGAAAGAGGTGCGCGAAGTGACGCGCGCCGCGCTGATCGCCTCTGCGCTGCAAAGCGCGCAGCGTGCAGAGCAGCTCGGTCTGGCGCATGACCGCATCGTGCTGTCCTGCAAGGTCAGCGAGGTGCAGGATCTGATCGCGGTATACCGCGCGTTGACGCAGCAATGTGACTACGCGCTGCATCTCGGCCTGACCGAGGCGGGCATGGGTT
>JBFKMJ010000019.1:0-11054 GCA_041629915.1 Gallionella sp. | reverse complement strand
GGCAGGATCCAGACTGTCCGCCAGATGCGCGAGGACATGCATGAAACCGCCGGCATCTCCCATGCCGGCATGCGCATGCGCAAGGGACGGCAGTAACACGCCTGCCAGTATTAACAGCAGCAATGATTTAACCATGATGCCAGCCTCCCTCAAACAGTCCCGGCCTCCACCTTGTAGCGCACGTAAAAGATATTCCAGTTTTGCGCACGCACCCGCTGCATGAATTGCTCGGCGATCGCATCGTCCAGAATGAACTCAACCATCACCGCCAGCTCCCCGGCAAGCTCGAAGAACGTCTCTTCGTGCAACCTGCCGTGCCGCCCGTATCCGCCGATGGCGCGAAATACCGACCCCCCGGGTATGCCCAGGTCGTGGGCCTCTTCCAGCAGCCATTCATGCAGGGACATTCCTTCGTGCAGCTGTTTTTCAGTGACATAAAAAGCGAGCTTTTCCATTGCGGCTCTCCTAATTATGAAGCCATTTGAAAGTCTGGATACCCAGCACCGTCATCAACAGTGAACCGCCGAGATGCGCGGCAATGATACCCGCTCCCCATCCATACTGCCCGCGCAGCAGCAAGGTGACGGTCTCTGCCGAAAAAGTGGAAAAAGTGGTCAGTCCGCCGAGAAAGCCGGTAATGACCAGCAGCCGCCATTCCGGCGACAGCCCCGGGTGCTGAATGAAAAATGCGATGCTCAGGCCGACCAGATAACCGCCAGCCATGTTGGCCGCGAGCGTGCCGAGCGGCAACTGTGGCAATACCGGATTGAACCACAGCCCGAAACCCCAGCGCAGCCATGCGCCGCACGCAGCGCCGATTCCCACCGCAAGAAAAGCGTAAAGTGTCATCACAAACCTGTCCGCAACAATGGCAGCATTTTATCCCAACACGCGCACCGGCGCGAAGCCGCCGCCCGGTGTGCGGAAGTTGGTGGTCTGGCCCTGGTAGAGCCGCGCGGCAACCAGCTGCACCTGCCCGTCATAGACATAGCAGCGCACATCAAATTTGAGCGAGGCCGCCTCAGCATCCTTCACACACAGGCTGCGTTCGCCCGGTGCGGCCAGATATTGCGCGACATAATCGCCCTGCAGAATTTCTCCGAATACGCGGTGTGTCACATTTGCGCCGCGATACGCGCCCTTGCTGCCGTAACCGTTATTCGGTTTGAAAAACCAGCGCTTGCGCTCAGTCCACAGCGCGGCTTCCATATCCGGCTTAACCATGAGGGTATGCGGAATTCCCGCCTGCAAGACAGCAATATCGGACTCGCACACGCCAAGCTCGCGCAACCCGTCGGCATCGGTCAGCCTTGCCAGGTTGCGCTTGTCGGCGTAGCGGGCATAGTGCGCGGGATCCGGCGTCAGTACCACACTGCCTTTCAGATATGCCTGCCGCAATGCCGCATGCTGTTGCAGGGAAAAATCCGTCAGCCGGTTGTACACCAGATCAATCCTGTTGCCTTCTAAAGAAAGGCCGTCGCCATGCACATGCAATGCGGCTGGGTCGGCAATGTACGCCGTGATTCCGGCGCGCTCGAACATGCGTTGCGCCAGCAGAAACTCGGGATAAAGAAATTGGGCCTCCGGCTGGTCGTCCACAATGGCGATGCTGTTGAGCGGCACATCGCCGCGCGCCAGCCGCCATTCGCTGCGGAACATGGTGAGAAATACCTGCTCAAGGTTTTCTTCAGCCGCCTGCACACCGGGCAATCCTTTTTCGCACTGGCTGTCGATCAGCAGCGCATTGAGAAACGCCCCGCCCGCATTACTGTTGATTTCGATGAGATGCGCGCCCTGTGCATTGAGATGAAAGTCATACCCGAAGAACACTCCAAGGGATTGAAGGTTGCTTTTCACGTTCGCCTCCTCTCCCGCAAGCGGGAGAGGATTGAGGTGAGGGGCTCTTTGCGGAAGAGAAGCAGTGCGCATCCACCCTGGCAGCCCCACTACCCGCTCCACCGCGTCTATCACTCCGCGCATCTGCCGCAGTTGTGCGGCGCTGACAAACACGGGGACATCTGCAAACAGATGCGGGCAACGTTCCGCAACCAGACCGGCCCACGCCGCGCCCTGCGCTTGCATCGCGCGCTGCAGCGCAGCCTGATCCAGCATTGCCGAATGGCAATCGCCGTTCAATGCTTCAGCAGGTGCAGCCTGGGATGGTGTGATATCCATCAGAATAATCCTTGCATGTGTTAGGTACAGCTAGCCTGAAAAGCGGTTGTCCGCAGATTACACAAGATCGGGGAAAAAAGAATCGAAAAGAGGTGAATAACCATGCGTGCCCAAAACAAAACTCCCGCACGAGGCGGGAGTTCCGGCAAATCAACAATTCCAGTAACTTACTGTAGCATCAGGGACTGTTGTACCGCTACCGCACAGACCGACATCAGCGTACCGGGCAGCAGGCCAAGCAGCACCACGCCTATGGCGTTGGCACTCATCAGCAGCGCGGTATCCTGTTCGTAGGTTATCGGTGCATGGCTTTCCGGCGCGTCGAAGTACATCAGCTTGACAATGCGCAGGTAGTAGAACGCGCCAATCAGCGAGAACAGCACCGCTACCACGGCCAGCCAGATGTGTCCGGTTTCCACGACGGCTTTCAGCACCGAGAACTTGGCATAAAAACCCACGGTCGGCGGCACACCGGCCATCGAGAACATCAGCAGCAGCATCATGAAAGCCAGCCACGGGCTGCGCCGGCTGAGCCCCTTGAAGTCGTCCAGGGTGTCTGCTTCAAATCCGTCAGCACGGGACAGCAGCATGATCATGCCAAACGCGCCCAGCGACATCAGCGCGTATACCACGATGTAGAACATCGATGCACCATAACCCTCGACGGTGCCGCTCAACAGGCCAAGCAGCATAAATCCCATATGGGTAATGGTGGAATAGGCGAACATGCGTTTGAGGTTGGTCTGTGCAATCGCGGAGATATTGCCGAGCGCCATCGAGGCAACTGCCAGAATGATCAACATGGCCGACCAGTGCTCCAACAGGGGTTGCAGGCCCTGGACCAGAATGCGCGCAGCAAAGGCAAAGGCGGCAAGCTTGGGCGCCGAGCCGATCAGCATGGTGATGGCCGTTGGCGCGCCCTGATATACGTCCGGCACCCACATATGGAAAGGCACCACGCCGAGCTTGAAGGCCAGTCCGGCGACCACGAACACCAGACCAAACACCAGCAGATTCTTGTCCGCCGTGCCGGTCTGGATCGCCTGTGTCACAGCGTTCAGTTCCAGCGAGCCGGTCGCACCGTAGAGCATGGACATGCCGTACAGCAGCAGACAGGAAGCCAGTGCACCCAGCACGAAGTATTTCACCGAGGCTTCGATGGCAGCCGAGGAATCGCGCTGCAATGCGACTATCGTATACAGGCTCAGGGAGAGCAGTTCCAGGCCGAGATACAGGGTGAGGAAGTGGCTGGCAGAGATCATCACCATCATGCCGAGCATGGCGAACAGGACCAGCACCATGAATTCGCCTGTGAACAGGCTGCGTGCGGCAAGATACTGGCGCGAATACACCAGCATCATGGACAACGCCAGACAGGTCAGAAGCTTCAGCACATCCGACATCAGGTCATCCACAATCATGTTATTGAAGGCGTGGACCACGCCGCTTTCGTGTGTGCCCACGATAATCAGCGCACAGCCCAGCAGGGTGAGTTGCACCAGCAGGTAGGTAATCATCCTGCCGTTTTGCCTGATCAGCAAATCCGCAATCAGTATCACGCACGCCATGGTCAGTGCGAAGACCTCGGGAAGCACAGGCATCAAATCCGATATTGCAAAGTTCATAGTGTCTGTTTCCGATCCTTGTTAGAGATTTGACAAGGTAATACGCTGCACGAATCCACAATAGTCCGGCCCGTTGCGACAATGTCCGCCCCTGCTGCATGCGAGTGCACCCGGTCCAGCTTACGCGGGAGTGTTACATCATTGAGTCCTTCAATATGCTGCGCGCCTTGAACCGGAGACATCTCCGACACAAGATGCGCCACGCTCGCCCGCATCCTTTCGAGGAACGGTTGTGGATGGAAGCCGATCCAGAATACCAGCACCAGCAGAGGCAGCAACGTTGCAATCTCGCGACCATTCATGTCGGTAACAACAACGTCCTCCTTGCGGGTGCTCTCGCCCCAGACAAGCCGTTGCAGCATCCACAGCATATAGGCCACGGTGAGCACCACCCCGCCAAGGGCGATTGCACCAGCCAGGATGCTGGATTTGAAGGTGCCGACCATCACCAGGAATTCCCCGACAAATGCGTTCGTTCCGGGCAACCCGAAGGAAGCAAACGAAAAGATGGCCATCAGAGTCACATAAATCGGCACGGTCATCCGCAACCCGCCGCAATCCGAGATAAGCCGGCTGTGCGTTCTCTCATAGATCATGCCCACCATGAGGAAAAGCGCCCCGGTCGTGATTCCGTGGTTGATCATCTGCAGAATCGCCCCTTCGATACCCTCCGTGTTGAACACGAATATGCCCAGCGTAACGAATCCCATATGTCCGACGCTGGAGTAGGCAACCAGTTTCTTGAGATCGGTCTGCACCAGCGCCATGTACGAACCCCAGATAATGGCGATCAACGAAAGGATGACGACGACAGACGCAAAAGCCTGGCTCGCATCGGGCGTTATCGGCAGGCTGAATCTCAAAAATCCGTAGGTGCCCAGTTTCAGCATCACGCTCGCCAGCATCACACTACCGGCAGTCGGTGCCTCGACGTGAGCATCCGGCAGCCAGGTGTGGAACGGGAACATCGGCACCTTGATCGCAAAGGCCAGGAAGAAGGCCCAGAACACCCAGAACTGAAACGTCGAGCCGTATGTGCCTTGCGATAGCGTCTGAATGTCGAATGTCTCGCCACCCGTAAAATACAGCGCCAGAATCGCCACCAGCATCGGAAGGCTGCCGGCCATCGTGTACAGGAAGAACTTCAATGCGGCATATACCCGGCGCTGACCACCCCATACGCCGATGATAATGAACATCGGAATGAGTTCCGCTTCCCAGAAGATGAAGAACAGGAACAAATCGAGTGCCATGAAGACACCGAGAATCGCTGCCTCCATGACCAGGATCGCTATCATGTACTCCTTGACCCGGGTATCGATGGCCTTCCATGAGCAAAGCACGCACATCGGGGTAATCAGGGTGGTGAGCAACACCAGCAGCACGCTGATACCGTCCACGCCGACAGCATAATTGATGTTGAAGGCGGGTATCCATGGCACCCGCGTCACAAATTGCATCTCGTGCGAAGAAGCGTCGAAGAGATACCACAGCGGGAGTGAAGCGACAAAAACCAGCAGGGTAAAAGCAAGTGCGATCCGGCGTGTCCAGACATCATTGCGCGGCATGATGCCGACGATCACCGCGCCGAGGAGCGGAAGAATTAGAAGCAAACTCAAAATATT
Source organism: Gallionella sp. (assembly GCA_041629915.1). Lineage (GTDB taxonomy): Bacteria > Pseudomonadota > Gammaproteobacteria > Burkholderiales > Gallionellaceae > Gallionella. The sequence goes on along the minus strand of JBFKMJ010000019.1, from coordinate 5,629 downwards.
GGATTCGTGCATCACGTCAATAACCTCAGAACAGTGAGTAAAGGCTCAGGATTAGAAGCGATCCCACCATAATCAGGGCGTAATGCTGGAGCTGGCCGGTCTGCACCTGCCGCAGCGCACCGGCACAGCGCCCCACCGCAGATGCAATGGCGTTGACAGCTCCGTCAATAACGTTCTTGTCAAACCAGAGCCCTTTTATGCCAAGTGCCAGATTGCCCCGGAACACGTAGCGGTACACCTGAATAAACCAGTCCTCGACGGGGACCACCACACGGTATATGAACTGCATGAAAATGCCCGCGCCCTTGCGGTAGAACCAGTCCATGTCCAGACTGATCTTGGGCGACCCGCCAAGATGCTTGACCAGCATGAAAAAGCCCAAGCCGGTAAACAGCAGTATCTGCAAAGCCCACACGACGTGGGTGGACGTGTAAGGATGGTAATCAACCTCATGCGGCAGCATGTTGTAAAGCCAATCGGGATAGACCCCGATAAAGACACACAGGAATGCGGCAATGGCCATCGCCACCAGCATGTTGCGCGGAGGCTCAGTCGGCCGCGCCCCGCAGTCGTCGCCGAGGAAAGTGAAATAAGGCAGCTTCAGCCCGGTGTGCAGGAACGTTCCGGCGGAAGCCAATGTGAGCAGCAGCCATATCCAGGTCAGATGAAGTTCGGCTGCTGCCGAGACTTCCATGGATTTACTCACGAATCCGCTGAACAGGGGGAAAGCCGAAATCGAGAAACCGCCGATCATGTACAGGACAAAAGTCACCGGCATGTAGCGGTATATGCCGCCCAGTTCGCTCAGCTTGCTGCGCCCCGTCATTTGAATGACCGCACCCGCGCCCATGAAGAGCAATCCCTTGTACAGGATGTGCGTGAACGCATGTGCAACCGCGCCATTGATGGCCAGTGCCGTCCCCATCCCCACGGCAGCCACCATATAGCCCACCTGACTGATGATGTGGTAGCCGAGCAGCCTGCGAATATCGTTCGCCAGCACGGCAAACACCACGCCGTAGAGCGCCATGATCGTGCCCATCCAGATGAGCACCTCGGTGCCGGGATAGGCGCGAATCAGCGCGTAGACCGCTGTCTTGGTGGTAAAGGCGCTCAAGAAGACCGCGCCCGTCACGGTTGACTCGGGATAGGCATCTGTCAGCCATGCATGCAGCGGAGGAACGGCGGCATTGAGCATGAAGCCGATCAGAATGAGGTAGAACGCCGTATCACGCACCTGCATGGCATCAAAACGAATCGATCCGGTCGTCACATAGAGAATGAGGATCCCGGCCAGCAGCACCAGGCCGCCAACGGCGTGCACGAGAAGATAGCGGTAGCCCGCTTCGATCGAGGCCTTCACCCGGCGCGCCCAGATGAGCCAGACCGAGGCAAACGCCATCAGCTCCCAGAACACAAACAGCGTAATGAAATCGCCGGCAAAGGTGGCGCCGAGGGATGACCCGGCATAGATGAACGCGGCAATATGCTGGCTGACGTCCTTGACATGCATCGCGTAGATCGCACCGATCAGCGCCGCGCTCGAGAACACGTACGCGAAAGCCAGACTAAGCTTGTCCGCCCGGCCGAAAACCAGTTCAAGTCCGAGGAAGTTAAAGACGCCGTATACGCCGGGATCCATCAGCATTACGGTCAGTAACGAAAGCGCCGGAAGGAGAACGACGTAAAACTGCTGCACCCTCCCCTTGAACAGCGGAATGAGCAAGGCCCCGAAAATGAGGAAAAATGAAGGATGCACCCAATCAATCATTGTAGTATTCCTCGGAACGCTCCAGCCAATAGTGTCCCAGCGCCTTGGAAATGACGACGATCAGAACACAGGAAATAAACCCGTAGGCGGCACTGAATCCGGGAATGTCCTCCCAGAAAAAAACATGGTGATGCCGTTCGATGAAGAAATCGAGCACGACCGTGAGCGCCAGAACCACATAGGCAATGCGCTTCAGCGTCTTCGTGTTATTCATCATGCTTTCAAGAATTTTGCCAGTGTTCATTTCAAAAGGCCCACCTTGATTAAATTGAGGAAGTGGTCTGGGAAGATGCCGAGCAATATCGTTCCAGCCGCCGTAATCAGCAACGGTATCAGGCACTTTAAGGGTGCCTCACTGACGCCTTCATGGCCATCCTCCGGAGGCGTCCCGAATATGGCCTTGTAGACGACCGGGGCGAAATACGCCACATTAAGCAAGCTGCTGGTCAGAATCACCCCGAGCAGTATCCAGCTTTTGGTCTCGATGGTGCCTATCGCAAGATTCCACTTGGTGATGAATCCGGCGAACAGCGGCACCCCGATGATGCTGAGCGAGCCGACGGTGAAGGCGCCTATCGTCCACGGCATCTTCCGTGCAATGCCGGACATCTGGCTGATGTTGGTTTTGTGCGATGCAACATAAATCGCTCCGGCGCAGAAGAACAGGGTGATTTTGGTGAATGCGTGATTCACGATGTGAATGATACCTCCGGTGATTCCGCTGACTGTCAGCAGCGCCACCCCCAGCACGATGTAGGAGAGCTGGCTCACCGTCGAGTAAGCCAGCCGCATCTTGAGGTTGTCCTGTGTCAGCGCGTAGCCTGACGAAACCAGGATGGTGATCGAGGCGATAATGGCCGTGTAGTCGCCAAGACTGAGATCCTGCATCAGCGAAACCCCGAAAACGTCAGTCACCAGCCGGACAATACAGAATGCGCCCACCTTCACCACCGCCACGGCGTGCAGCAATGCACTCACCGGCGTAGGCGCCACCATCGCGGACGGCAGCCAGTTGTGCAGCGGCATGAGCCCGGCTTTAGCGAATCCGTACAGGAACATGAAATACATCACAGTCAGGAGCGTCGATACTTCCATGCCCGAGAAGGTCGTGGCCGTCAGCCCGGCGAACATGCCCGCCTTGTCGAATTCCAAGGAGCCGGTCAGGGTGTACGTCAGAATAATGCCGCCCAGCAGTATGCTGCTCGAGGCACCGACCAGATAAAGGAGATACTTGCGTCCCGCGTCCCAGTCCTTGACACCTTCATTGTGAATGACCAGCGGCAAGGTGCACAGGCTCAGTATTTCGTAGAAGAAGAACAACGTGAACAGATTCCCCGCAAAGGCGACGCCCATCGCGGAGGAAAGCGCAATGGCAAAGCAGGTGTAATAGCGGGTCTGTGCATGCTCATCAAGGGTACGCATATACCCCATGGAATAAACCGTCGTCACCATCCACAGGAATGAGGACGTGGTGGCAAACAGCAAACCGATACCGTCCACCTTGAAGGCAAGTTCAACACCGGGAAGAATTTTGAAAACCGTGAACTGGATCACTGCCCCGGAAAGAATGGCGGGCGTCATGGATATCACGATCAGGAATTTGATGGCCCCGGCGCCAAGCGACCAACCTTCTCTCAGGTTTGGCTGCTTGTAGGAAAGCATGATCATCACGGCAGCAAATGCCGAGACCAGTACCGCCAGAAGGGGCTTTATCGAAATCAACGTTTCCATGTGGCCATCCGGTTCATCTCCGCGAGCGAAAAGGTGGCGAAATGATTATTCGCCTGATTGTTCATCCAGCAAGGAATAGGTTTGTTTTTCATCATTATTCTCATCATCATCACCATTGCACCAGCAGGTCACCCCTTCAGCTCGTTCCAATCGGCCGCCTCAATCGTCCGGCGGTTGCGGAACAGCAGCACAACAATGGCAAGCCCGATGGCCGCCTCGGCTGCGGCAACCACCAATATAAAAAAGACAAATATCTGTCCGGCGAGATCGTCACGGTAGTGCGAGAAAGCAACGAAATTCGTATTCACAGCCAACAGCATCAACTCGATTGCCATCAGCACATTGATGATGTTTTTCTGTTTGAACAGAATGCCGGCCACTCCCGTGGAGAAGACGACTGCCCCGAGAATCAGAAAATGCGAAAGATCAATCATCGTGCAACCCCTGCTGTACTGTCTAATTCTTCCCCGGCACGCTTCTCCGCGGGCATCTTGACCACACGCAAGCGGTCCGCTTTCTTGACCGCGATCTGCTCCGGTATGACCTGCGATTTGGAATCCTTGCGGCGGCGCGAAGTCAGGGCAATGGCAGCGATCATCGCGACGAGCAGAATCACTGCGGCGATTTCAAACGGATAAACATATTCGGTGTAGATCAGGCGACCCAACTCCTTGGTATTGCTGTAATCGGCGGCATGCTTGACTGCCGCATTAACACCGGTCACATTGGAGGAACCCAGCACCAGCACCATCTCGAACACCATCAAGCCGGCCAGCACCGCACCGAATGGCACCCAACGCCAGTAATTTTCGCGCACCTCGCGCACCATCTTGATGTCAAGCATCATCACCACGAACAGGAACAGCACCATCACCGCGCCGACATACACCAACACCAGCGAGATGGCGAGGAATTCGGCCTCGAGCAGTATCCAGATGCCGGCCATGCTGCAGAATGCCATCACGAGGAACAGCGCCGCATGCACCGGATTGCGCGCGGTAATCACACGCAATCCCGCAAATACCGTCAATGCGGCGAATGCGTAAAACACTATGGTTTCGAAATTCATAAATTCATCCTATTTAAAGCGGAAAGTAGCAAGTGGAACGGTGCTGCACACCTCGGTGGGAAGTTGTAAATCCACTCCCACTCCCCACTTTCTACTCCCTACTATCTGTACTTCGCATCCTGTGCCCGATCCCTTGCAATCTGCTCTTCATGTTTATCCCCGTTGGCCAGCAGCATGGGCTTGGTGTAATACAAATCGCCGCGCTTCTCGCCGTGGTATTCATACACACGGGTTTCGACGATTGCGTCCACCGGGCAGGATTCCTCGCAAAAACCGCAGAAGATGCACTTGGTCAGGTCGATGTCATACTGCGTGGTGCGTCTTGTACCGTCTTCGCGCTCCGCCAGTTCGATTTTGATCGCCAGCGCCGGGCAGACCGCCTCGCACAATTTGCAGGCGATGCAGCGTTCTTCGCCATTGGCATAGCGGCGTTGCGCATGCAGGCCGCGGAAACGGAAGCTCTGTGGCGTCTTTTCTTCCGGATACTGCACGGTAATCTTGCGCGCGAAGAAATACCGGCCGGTCAGCGCCATGCCCTTGACCAGTTCGAACAGCAGGAACGTCTTGAAGAAGTTTTTAATTTTTTTCATTTTCGTCTTCTCCGCTTACCAGACCCAGAATGGCGTCTGCATCCACGCGGCAATCACCACCACCCAGACAATGGTGAGCGGGATGAAAACCTTCCAGCCCAGACGCATGAGTTGGTCGTAGCGATAACGCGGAAAGGTTGCGCGGAACCACAGGAACAGGAACAGGATGAATGAAACCTTGGCCAGCAGCCAGATGATGCTGTCCGGCAGGAACGGCAACGGCGACAGCCAGCCGCCCAGGAACATGATTGCAGTCAGGAAGGCGACCAGAATCATGTTGGCGTATTCGGCCAGGAAGAACAGCGCGAACGCCATGCCGGAATATTCAACATGGAAGCCGGCAACAATTTCCGATTCACCTTCGGCCATATCGAAAGGTGCACGGTTGGTTTCCGCCACGCCGGAAATCAGATAAACGAGGAACATCGGGAACAGCGGAATCACATACCAGTTCAGCAAGCCGAGGCT
>JBFKMJ010000018.1:0-11314 GCA_041629915.1 Gallionella sp. | reverse complement strand
ATGGCCAATTTATCCAAATTCAATTTTTCGCTCCGTCACTGGACGATAGGCTCCAAGCTTGGCGGCGTGTTCCTGCTGCTGATCATGATCGCCAGCGGCAACCAGTATTTCGTCAACAAGGTATACGGCAGCATCGCGAATGCTGCCGACCTCATTAACCAGAGCGGACGGTTGCGCTATCTCTCTCAGCAGGTCGCGTTGCAGTCGGCCGTTTTCGTGATGCAGCCGAGCGGCGCTGCCAGACTGGTGGGGCTGGAGCTGGAAAAAGAATTCAATCTCCGTTATGCCGGGGTGACACGCAAGATCGAGCAGCTCCATCCGATGATGCGCAGCGACAATGATCAACTGGAAGGACATCTGCAACATATCACCCAAGCCTGGCAGCGCCAGCGTATCGCGCTGGAGCAGGTGCTGGCGAACCCGGAACTGGCACAGCGGCAGTCGGCTCAGCGCGAGGTGGCCGCCGAGGCGGCGGTAATGTTGCGCGGGACCGACAGCCTGGTAGGCGCGCTTGAAGACGCCACCCGCACCGCCCATCTCCGGGCGGATGTGCTGGTTTATCTGGTGCAGGCCCTGGAAATCCTGATCGTGCTCTGGCTCTATTACTATGTGCGCTCGCGGATCACAGTGCCGATCCTGAAGCTGGCCGACCTGACCCGGCGTTTTGCCGCCGGCGAACGGAATATGCGCATGGATTTCAAATCGCGCGACGAGATCGGCGAACTGGTTTCGGCATTCAACTACACGGCGGCGCACACGGCCGAGCTGATCGAAAAATTTGACCGCCTCAATGCAGAGCTGGAAGAAAAGGTGCTGGCGCGCACCGCGGAACTGGCCCAGGCCTGTTTTGCTGCCGAGCAGGCCAACAGTGCCAAGTCAGCCTTTCTCGCCAACATGAGTCACGAAATCCGCACCCCGATGAACGGTGTGATCGGCATGCTTGACGTGCTGCAGAAGAGCAGCCTGAATGCCCGGCAGGCTGAGCTGTTGAATGTCGCCAATGATTCGGCCCATGCCCTGCTGACGATTATTGGTGATCTTCTGGATTTCTCCAAGATCGAAACCGGCAAGCTGCAAATCGAAAGTCTGCCGATATCCATCGACCATGTCGCAGAAGGGGTGTGCGAAATCCTGTCCTCGCTGGTCAACAAGAAGGGCGCGGAGCTGATACTGTTTACCGATCCGGACATTCCACCTCAAGTCATGGGCGATGCCGGGCGGTTGCGCCAGATACTGATCAATCTGGCCAACAATGCCATCAAGTTTTCCAGCGGGCAGCAGCGGCAAAGCAAAGTGTCAGTACGCGCCCTGTTGGTTGAAAGCACAGCGGAACAGGTCACGCTGGAGTTTCGCGTCACCGACAACGGGATCGGTGTGGATGAAAAGACCCAGGCAAGTTTGTTTGCCCCATTCACCCAGGCCGATTCCTCAATTACCCGGAATTTTGGCGGCACCGGCCTCGGGCTGGCCATTTCCCGCCAGCTGGCAAGAATGATGGGCGGAGATATCACGCTGCACAGTGTGCCGGACAAGGGCACCACGATGACCGTGCGTATTCCCTTCCGGCGGGTGCCGGCCAATACTGAAATCCCCGAGCAGCCTTCACCGCTCGCCGGGCTTACCTGTCTGGTGGCGGGCGGGCCGGAGAGTCTGGCTGATGATCTTGCCGCCTATCTCGTGCATGAAAAGGCGCGGGTCGAGCGGGCGGCGGATCCGGCGGCTATCAGGCAATGGATACTCGGCCACCCGCCCGGCCTGTGCGTCGTGATTATCGACAGCGCGGATATCATTCTGCCGCTGGATGAGCTGCGTGCCGTGGCCCGCACGCGGCGCGAGCTGGATGTTCGTTTCGTCACCGTCGGACGCGGCAGGCGCTGGTGGGGCCGACGCATGGCAGCCGATCTGGTCGGCCTGGACGCAGAGTTGATGCATCGCCGCGCGTTCCTGGAAGCGGTGGCATATGCCGCCGACCGGGCCGAACAGCCCAAACCGGAAAACAACCCTGGCGCTGCTGCCGTGAAACCCCTGTTGTCGCGGGAGGAGGCGCGGAGCAAGGGTAGGCTGATTCTGGTTGCGGAGGACAACGAGATCAATCAAAAGGTCATCCGGCAACAGTTCATGCTGCTCGGGTATATGGTCGATATTGCCGGCGATGGTCGCGAGGCACTGAAACGCTGGCAGAGCGGCAATTACGCCATCCTGTTTACCGACCTGCACATGCCGGGAATGGACGGTTATGAGCTGACTGCCGCCATCCGTACTGCTGAAGATGCCGCCAATGAAACCCGTGCCGGTGCAGCCGGCCAGTCACGCCTGCCGATCATTGCCATTACCGCCGATGCAATCAAGGGGGTGGACGAGCGCTGCCGTGCCGCTGGCATGGATGATTGCCTGAACAAGCCGGTACAGCTGGATAACCTGAAGGCGATCCTGGCAAAATGGCTGCCCGCTGTCACGTCCAACACGATGGCCGGCGAAACCGAGCCACTTGCACTACCGGATACGGACGCATCCGTTCCGGTTGACGTGAATACGCTCAAGGCGCTGATTGGTGACGACGCGGCAACGATTCGTGGGTTTCTGCGCGACTTTCGCATCGACATGGCCAGGACAGCAGCGGAGTTGCGCGCTGCCTGCGCGGCGGGGCAGGCAGTGGCCGTCGGTGCATTGGCACACAAGCTCAAGTCCTCGTCACGCTCGGTGGGCGCGCTGGCTTTGGGTGAGTTGTGCGCCAGAATGGAACAGGCCGGCAAGGCCGGAGATGCCAAGACCCAGTCGAATTTGTTGCCCGGATTCGAGCATGAGCTGACGCGTGTGGATCGTTATCTTGAAGTATATTGAATGCTGGGGTGCGGACGAAATGCCGTTATGCTCAGGGGTGGCCTGACCAGGACCGCAGGGGTTTAATCTCTGATATATTCGTGCGGGGCATGAATTGACCAATCATGAAAGGTTCTTATGGTGACGAATAAATTCAACATCAGGATCATGGTGCTCGATGATGATTCCTTCATGCTCAAGCTGCTTGCGCGCATGCTGGAAAATCTGGGGTACACCACAGTTTCCGTTTGCGACAATGGGCATGCGGCGCTGGAGCAGATCGATAGTCCGGGTGCGCAACCGGATGTGATTCTGCTGGACCTGAATATGCCGGAAATGGACGGGGTGGAGTTCGTGCGCCATCTGGTCGAGCACCGCTACCTCGGCAGTCTTATTCTGGTCAGCGGTGAGGATGAACAGATGCTGCGGGCCGCCGAAAAACTGATTCAGGCGCACAAGATCCCGGTGCTGGGTCACCTGCTCAAGCCCGCCAAACCGGGCGATCTGGAGGCGTTAATCGAGAAGTGGATCCCTGCGCAGCAGGACTATGTCCTGGCGGCGAGTTCGGTTCGCAGCCCGGAGGATCTGCGTGCCGCCATCGCCAACGGCGAACTGGTCAATTATTATCAGCCCAAGGTATCGCTTACTACCGGCCGTGTGGTGGGCGTGGAAGCCCTGGTGAGGTGGAGCCACCCCCGCGATGGCATGGTGCTTCCCGCCAAGTTCATCGGCGTGGCAGAGTCGCATGGCCTGATCAGAGACCTGACCCGGATAGTGCTGACCGGCGCGCTGGCGCAATTGAAAGCATGGGGAGAAGCGGGGCTGTCGTTACAGCTGTCTGTCAACGTGTCAAAAGCCAGCCTGACAGCGCTGGATTTTGCCGACTTCGTTGCCGGGCTTGCGAATGAAGCAGAGGTGTCGCCGCAGGAGGTGGTGCTGGAAGTGGCTGAAAGCTGGATACCGATGAATGATCTGCGCGCACCACTCGAAACATTGACCCGGCTGCGCCTGAAGCGCTTCAGGCTCTCGATTGACGAACTCGGTACCGGGTATTCCTCCGTGGCGCAGTTGCGCAACCTTCCTTTCGATGAAGTCAAGATTGACCGGAGTTTTGTGCACCATGCCTCAACCGATAAAAAGGCGAGAGCAAAGTACGACGCCTGTCTGAGCATGGCAAAGCAGTTGGGCACGGAAGTCGTGGCTGTGGGGGTTGAAGAAATAGATGACTGGGATCTGCTGCTCAAGTCTGGGTGCGATCTCGCTCAGGGTTACTTCATCGCCAATCCCATGCCGGCCGGCGATCTGCCCGGCTGGATTCGGTCCTGGCAAACACGAGTGAAGAAATTGATGTGAGTATTGCACTGTCTGACGTGCCGGGCGGAAGCTCATCACACACGATGGCTTGGGACTTGTGCCGACCGACTCGGTAGAATATCGCCTATGCAGACCCTGACCATCGCGACATACAACATCCACAAAGGATTCTCCCACTTCAACCGCCGCGTGGTGCTGCACGAGCTGCGCGACCGCCTGCGCGAGCTGGATGCCGACATCGTGTTTCTGCAGGAAGTGCAGGGCAGGCACGCACACCATGCGGCTCGTTTCCTTGACTATCCGGATGGTGCCCAGCACGAATTCATCGCAGAAGAAGTATGGCCGCATTTTGCCTACGGCAAAAATTGCGTCTATGAAGCCGGGCATCATGGCAACGCGATACTCAGCCGTTTCCCGATCATGCAATCGCTGAACATGGATGTTTCCGCCCATCGCTTCGAGAGCCGCGGACTGCTGCATTGTGAGATCGAGCTTGCCGGGCAGCTGGTGCATTGCCTGTGCGTCCATTTCGGCCTGTTTGCCAAGGGCAGGCGACAGCAGGCGCGCGTACTGGTCGATTATGTCCGGAACAATGTTCCAGCCGGCGTGCCGCTGGTCATTGCCGGGGATTTCAACGACTGGCGCAATCAGGCGGGACGGACCATCGCGACGGATCTGGGGATGCACGATGTCTTTCATCTCCACGGCGGCCAGCTGGCGCGCACCTACCCGGCCCGCCTGCCGCTGTTTCGGCTGGATCGAATCTATGTGCGCGGTTTCAGTGTGCTGCACAGCGATGTGCATGCCGGTGGCGACTGGCAGCGCCTGTCGGACCATGCCGCGCTTTCGACGCGGTTGAGACGCCATGATCCGTTTGAAACCTCATGAGCGTATTTCATCAGGTCGCCGCAAACCAGCTTCTGCTGTTGCAAAACGGCACGGAATTTTTTCCTCAGCTGTGTGCCGACATTGATGCCGCGCAGCATTCGATCTATCTGGAAACCTACATTTTCGCAGCGGACGCAACCGGACACAAAGTTGCCGATGCACTGCAACGCGCCGCTGCGCGCGGGGTGGTGGTGCGCGTGGTGCTGGACGGATTCGGCTCGGCCGGATTGCCGCACAGCCTGGTGGCCGGTTTGCGCATGGCCGGTGTCGAGGTGGAATGGTTTCGGCGGAAAATCTCGCCGCTCACGCTGCGCCGCAGCCGCCTGCGTCGCCTGCATCGCAAGTTGGCGGTGATGGATGGCGAGGTGGCCTTTGCAGGCGGCATCAACATTATCGACGACATAGCGGAACATAGTGATTATTCCGTGCCCCGGCTGGATTATGCGGTGCGCGTGCAGGGCACGGTCGCCGGAGAAGTTCATACGGCCATGCGCCGTCTATGGAGTGCGGTGTCCTGGGCCAATATCCGTGGGCGCGGTAAAAGAATTCAGCGGTTTGTTCTGGACCGGCCCAAACAGGTTGCCGCGCCGGATATTGTTTTTCTGCTGCGCGACAACCTGCGCCACCGGCGCGATATCGAGCGCGCCTACCTGAGGGCCATTGCGGGCGCGCAACGCGAAATCATCATTGCTAATGCCTATTTTCTGCCCGGGCGCGTTTTTCGCCACGCGCTGGTGCTGGCGGCGCGACGTGGCGTCCGTGTCGTCCTGCTGTTGCAGGGGAGGGTTGAATACCGTTTGCAGCACTATGCAACGCATGCGCTATATGACCGGTTGCTGGCGGCTGGGGTCGAGATCTACGAGTATCAGGCCAGCTATCTGCACGCCAAGGTCGCCGTGGTGGACGGCCAGTGGGCGACTGTGGGGTCCTCCAATATCGATCCTTTCAGCCTGCTGTTGGCGCGCGAGGCAAACCTTGTCGTGCAGGATGCCGGGTTCGCAGGCGAGTTGCGCGCAAGCCTGCAGGCCGCGATTGCCAACGATGCGGCGCGGATTGGCAGTGAGTATGGCAAACCGCACAACTTCCTGAGCCGTTTCATTGCGCGCATGAGTTACGGCGTAGTGCGCCTGCTGATCGGCATGTCAGGGCATCACCGGAGTGGTTCATAAGCCTGTTTGCGGACAAAACGCTACCACCTGTCATGCCTGGGCGGACAAAAAGTCTGCAGCACGCGGTTATAATTCCTTTCTGAATTTAACCTGCCAAATATGCGCCCTTCCCGGATTCAACCAACGAACAATCTCGCATCCGCCGACTGGCAGACCATCCGTTCGCTGTTGCCCTATCTCTGGGAATTCAAATGGCGCGTGGTGATTGCCCTGTGCCTGCTGGTATTGTCCAAGCTCGCCAACGTTTCCGTTCCGCTGGTGCTCAAGGAGATTATCGACGCGCTGGACGCATCGCATGCGGTGCTGGTCGTGCCGGTGTTTCTGGTCGTAGGCTATGGCATATTGCGTCTGTTCAGCACCCTGTTCGGCGAGTTGCGTGACGCGGTATTTGCCAAGGTAACGCAGCGCGCAATCCGGCGTGTGGCATTGCAGGTATTCGAACACCTGCACAGCCTCAGCCTGCGTTTTCATCTCGACCGCCAGACCGGCGGGGTGTCGCGTGACATCGAGCGCGGCACGCGCGGCATCAGCTTCCTGCTGAATTTCATGCTGTTCAACATATTACCCACCTTGCTGGAAATCGGTCTGGTGGCCGCCATCCTGTTCAGCAAATATAGTCCCTGGTTTGCGGGGATCACGTTCATCACCCTGCTGATTTACATTGCGTTCACCCTGTTCGTCACCGAGTGGCGCATGGTGGTACGCCGCTCCATGAACGATCTGGATTCCAAGGCGAACAGTCGCGCCATCGACAGCCTGCTGAATTACGAAACGGTGAAATATTTCGGTAATGAGCGCTATGAAGCGCGGCGCTATGACGAGAATATGCAGCACTGGGAAGTTGCGGCGGTGCGCAACACCACCTCGCTTGCCTGGCTGAATGCCGGGCAGAGCTTTATTGTCGCCATCGGCATCACGGCATTGATGCTGCTGGCCGCCGACGAAGTGGTCAAGGGTGAGATGACGCTCGGGGATCTGGTGCTGGTCAACGTGTTCATGATCCAGCTCTACATGCCGTTGCATTTTCTCGGTTTTGTATACCGTGAAATCCGTCATGCACTGGCGGACATGGAAAAAATGTTCAGCCTGCTGCATGAGCATCGCGAAATTGCCGATGCGCCGGATGCACAGGTGTTGCCGGCAGGCCGAAGCGAAGTGCGTTTTGAAAAAGTCAATTTCGGCTATGCGCCGGACCGGCAGATTCTGTTCGATGTGAGCTTCGAGATTCCGGAGGGGCGCACCGTTGCGGTAGTCGGGGCGAGCGGGTCGGGCAAGTCCACATTGGCGCGTTTGCTGTTTCGTTTTTACGATGTACAGCAGGGGCGCATTCTCGTCAACGGGCGGGATGTGCGCGAGGTAACACAGGACAGCCTGCGTGCCATGATCGGCATCGTGCCGCAGGACACCGTGTTGTTCAACGACACGATTTATTACAACATCGCCTACGGCCGCCCCGATGCAACGCACGACGAAATCATCGCGGCTGCACAGGCCGCGCACATTCATGACTTTGTCGAATCGCTGCCGCAGGGTTATGAGAGCATGGTGGGCGAACGCGGCCTGAAGCTTTCTGGCGGGGAGAAGCAGCGTGTGGCGATTGCGCGCGCCATTCTGAAAAATCCTGCAATACTGATTTTCGATGAAGCCACTTCTGCGCTTGACTCAAAATCGGAAAAGGCGATTCAAGCCGAGCTGCGTACGATTGCCAAGAACCGCACCACGCTCATCATCGCGCACCGCCTGTCCACCGTGGTGGACGCCGATCAGATACTGGTGATGGACAAGGGGCGTATTGTCGAGCGCGGTTCGCATCGTGAGTTGCTGGCGCACAACGAGATTTATGCGCAAATGTGGAATCTTCAGAAACAAGAAGAAAAAATGCATCCTGCCTATTGATTTGTATCGATATTCATGTATGCTTTGCGGCAACAAACAGCAGGGGAAGATTGTAAATGAAAAAAATATTGCTGATCTGTCTATTGATTTTGCCTGTGCTGGCAGCCCACGCAGGAGAACGCGCCGCGTCAAAATCAGCATCCAGGAGCGGTTCCGAACCCAAGTTGCGCTCTGCGATTGCAGTGATCTACGATCAACAGACGCAGCGACCGCTGTACAGCAAGAATTCCGACGTGCAGGCCCCCATTGCCTCCATTACCAAATTGATGACCGCCATGGTGGTGCTGGATGCGCAGTTGCCGTTGGACGAGGAAATCACCATCGATGTGGCCGATATTGATACGCTCAAGGGCACGCGTTCACGCTTGCGCATCGGCATGGCACTTACCCGCAGCGAACTGCTCAAGCTGGCATTGATGGCCTCGGAAAACCGCGCAGCATCCGCGCTGGCGCGCGCTTATCCGGGTGGGTATGACGCAGCCATTGCAGCCATGAATGACAAGGCACGCGAACTCGACATGCAGAACACGCATTTTATTGATTCCACCGGATTAAGCAGCGACAACGTTTCCACCGCGCACGACCTGGTCAAGATGGTTTCCGCAGCGCGCGACTACCCCCTGATACACCAATACACGACCACGGCGTCCTATTCCGTGGACAACTGGAAAGGGCGCGCGATGCGCTTTGTCAACACCAATCCGCTGGTCAGAAATGCGTCATGGGACATCGGTGTGAGCAAGACCGGCTTCATCAGTGAGGCGGGGCGCTGCCTGGTGATGGAGGCGACCATCGATGAGCGTCAGATGATCATCGTGCTGCTCGATTCCTGGGGGAAACTGACCCGTATCGGCGATGCCAACCGCGCCAGGCGGTGGGTGGAAGGCGCTAATAAGCGTGCAAAGAGCCGGCGCGCAGCCGGTCGGGGTGAAGCGACGATTGCGTCCCGGCGATCCGGAGGTCATGTCGCGGGATTGTGATTTTTATTGCGTAGGTGTTTGCAGGCCGAGATTCATGGTGGCGTCTTACAGCAGCACCAGGTTGTTGCAATGAATAATTTCCTCGTCGCCGCCGTATCCGAGCAAAGCCTCGATTTCCCTGCTGGCATGCCGCGCAATTAACCGCGCTTCCCTGGCGTTGTAATTGATCAGGCCGCGCGCGATGTCGCTGCCATCCTCGCCGACGCAGGCGACCACCGCCCCGCGTTCAAATTCTCCTGACACACTCCTGACGCCGATCGGCAGCAGACTCTTTCCGCCGGCGCGTAACGCCTTGATTGCGCCGCTATCCAGCACCAGCTTCCCTGCAACCTGTAAATGGCCGGCCAGCCATTGTTTGCGCGCGGCCAGCGTGAGGGTGGGGGCGGTGAGCAGCGTGCCGATGGGCTCGCCTTGCAGCAGACGCAACAGCACATCGCGCTCATGCCCAGAGGCGATGACGGTATGCGCGCCGCTGCGCGCTGCGCGTTTCGCCGCGAGGATCTTGGTGATCATGCCGCCGCGTCCCAGATGGCTGCCTGCGCCTCCCGCCATGCCTTCCAGTTGCGCACTGCCGGCCTGCGCCTCGCTGACCAGTGTGGCGCCCGGATCCTTGCGCGGGTCGGCGGTGTATAGCCCATGCTGGTCGGTGAGGATGATGAGTACATCGGCCTCGATCAGGTTGGCAACCAGCGCGCCCAGCGTGTCATTGTCACCGAACTTGATTTCGTCGGTCACCACCGTGTCGTTTTCGTTGATGATGGGAATAACGCGCAGCGAGAGCAGGGTGGCCAGCGTACTGCGCGCATTCAGGTAGCGCTCGCGATTGCTCAGGTCGGCATGCGTGAGCAGCACCTGTGCGGCGTGCAAGCTGTGCTGACGGAAACAGCTTTCATAGGCCTGCACCAGTCCCATCTGTCCGACCGCGGCGGCAGCCTGCAAATCGTGGATCGAAGCGGGGCGGGTGCGCCAGCCGAGACGCTGCATGCCCTCGGCAATCGCGCCCGAGGAGACCAGCACCACTTCGTGGCCGTCGGCGTTGAGCGCGGCAATCTGGCGCGCCCAGTTGCACAGCGCGTCAAGGTCCAGCCCGGTGCCATGGTTGGTCACCAGGCTGCTGCCTACCTTGACGACAATGCGTTTGCATTGATTGATTGCTGTTCTCATGTTTTGCGTTAAAGCGTATCTGTGTCGGTTTCCTGGGCGCTGTTTGTGGCGGCCTGCTGTTCCTGTTCAGCCATTGTCTGCAGGTGTTCCATGATCGCGTAGGTCAATTCCTTGCAGCCTTCGCCGTTAATTGCCGAGATGGCGAAGTGGTGGTCAAAATCGGTGAATTGCTTGAGGAATGCGGCGATTTTTTCATCACGGTCTTCCAGCAGATCCAGTTTGTTCAGCACCAGCCAGCGCGGTTTTTCATAAAGCGATTGATCGTACTTCTTCAGTTCGTTCAATATGGCGCGCGCCTCGGCAACCGGGTCGGTTCCCTCGTACAGCGGCGCCAGATCCACCAGATGCAGCAGCAGGCGGGTGCGCGCCAGGTGGCGCAGGAATTGATGCCCCAGTCCGGCGCCTTCCGCCGCGCCCTCGATCAGGCCGGGAATGTCGGCAATGACGAAGCTCTTCTCGTGCGACACCCGCACCACGCCCAGATTCGGGTGCAGCGTGGTGAACGGATAATCGGCCACCTTGGGGCGCGCGGCGGAGACGCTGCGGATGAAGGTGGATTTGCCGGCATTCGGCATGCCCAGCAGCCCGACATCAGCAAGCACTTTCAGCTCAAGCTGCAATTCGCGCTCCTCGCCGGCTTCGCCGGCGGTGAATTGGCGCGGCGCACGGTTGGTGCTCGATTTGAAATGCAGGTTGCCCAGGCCGCCCTTGCCACCCTGTGCCAGCAGTGCCTTTTCGCCATCGTGGGTGAGGTCGGCGATGATCTCGCCACTGTTGATGTCGGTGATCACCGTGCCGACCGGCATGCGCAGCACGATGTCGTCCGCACCCTTGCCGTAGCAATCCGAGCCGCGCCCGGGTTCGCCGTTCCTGGCGCGATGGCTGCGGGTGAAGCGGTAGTCGACCAGCGTATTGATATTGCGATCTGCCAGCGCGTACACACTGCCGCCGCGCCCGCCGTCGCCGCCGTCCGGCCCGCCGCGCGGCACGTACTTCTCGCGCCGGAAACTGGCGATGCCGTCCCCGCCCTTGCCGGCGCTGACCTCTATGATGGCTTCGTCGACGAACTTCATGGCGATGGAT
>JBFKMJ010000017.1:0-11413 GCA_041629915.1 Gallionella sp. | reverse complement strand
CAGTCATTCGTGCGTGATCTGATAGCCGACGCCAACGACATGGTGTTGTCGGAGGCCATCATCGTGATGGCGCACAAGCTCGGCCTCAAGGTGATTGCCGAAGGCGTGGAGGCGGAAGCGCAGCGGTCACTGCTGGCCCGGGCCAGTTGCGACTATGCGCAGGGATACCTGTTCTCAGAACCGCTGCCGGTCGATGGGTTCGAGAAATTGCTGAAAGCGCAGCCGCCGAAAGGTCACCAGCCTTTCGAGTACGAAATCTGACCCGGCAAGGGGCGACTATCCGGCGCTTAACGCCCGGCGCGCAATGCCTCGATGCGCTCGTCCAGCGGCGGATGGGTCATGAACAGTTTCGCGAAACGCTTGCCGCCGGAAATGCCGAATGCGGCCATCTGTTCCGGCAGGGTCGCCTGCCCGTGATTGACCTTGAGGCGTTCCAGCGCGGCAATCATCTTCTGCCGCCCGGCCAGACTCGCACCGCCCGCATCGGCGCGGAATTCGCGCTGGCGCGAAAACCACATCACGATCATGCTGGCCAGTATGCCCAGCACCAGTTGCGCGATGATTTCGGCGGCGAACCTGCCGACACCATATCCTCCTCGCTCATTCTTGAGGATCACCCGATCGACAAAATAGCCGAACAGCTTGGCGAAGAAGATCACGAAGGTGTTCACCACGCCCTGAATCAGCGCCAGCGTCACCATATCGCCATTGGCAACATGGCTGACCTCGTGCGCCAGCACCGCTTCGGCCTCGTCGCGGCCCATGTTGCGCAGCAATCCGGTGCTCACCGCCACCAGCGCGTCGTTGCGGTTCCATCCGGTGGCGAACGCATTCACGTCCGGCGCATCGTAAATCGCCACTTCCGGCATGCCGATGCCCGCGGCGAGCGCCTGGCGTTTCACGGTATCCACCAGCCAGCGCTCGGTCGGGTCAACCGGACTGTCGATGACCCGCGCCCCGACCATGCGCTTGGCCGACCACTTGGACATCGCCAGCGAGATCAGCGAGCCGGAAAAACCGATCACCGCCGACAGCACCAGCAGCGCGTTGAAATCGATCGCACCGGTTTCGTCCATCCAGCGATCCACACCGAGCAGGCGCAGGGTGATACTGATCACGAACAACACTGCCAGGTTGGTCAGAACGAACAGGAAAATCCGTTTCATGTTGCTGTCTCCATTATCCATAAAATGCGGCAAGCAGTTTATCACCTCCGGTAGACAAACCCGCCGTCATGACCTGCCATGTGGGGCATTCAGCCCCGTTTTCAAGCTCCGGTTTCGACCGCGACAAAATGAACAAGTTGCACTGCTTGCCATCACCGCTCAATGGCACTAGGATTGCCAAACTCCCCACGGAACCCAGCCATGCCGGATCGCTACTCCCACACCGCCATCACGCTGCACTGGGCCATCGCTCTGCTGATTTTCGCCGCTTTTCCGCTCGGCGTGTACATGCACGAGTTGCCGCTCTCCCCCGACAAGCTCCGGCTGTACAGCTACCACAAGTGGATCGGCGTCAGCGTCTTCCTGCTGGCCGTGTTGCGCGTCACGTGGCGCAGCACCCATCGCCCGCCGCCGTTGCCTGACACCATGCCGCGCTGGGAAAGACTGGCCGCCCATGGCGTGCATTACCTGCTGTATGCGCTGATACTCGTCGTGCCGCTGAGCGGCTGGCTGATGAGTTCTGCCAAGGGTTTTCAGACCGTGTGGTTCGGCGTGCTGCCGCTGCCCGACCTGCTCGCCAAGAACAAGGAACTGGGAGATTTACTCAAGGAGGTGCATGAAAGCCTCAACTTTGCCCTGCTCGCGCTGGTGCTTGCCCATGTCGGCGCCGCACTCAAGCATCAATTTATCGACCGCGACGGCATACTGGCGCGCATGCTTCCGTTTCTCGGGAAAGACGCATGAAACCCTGGCTGATTCTTCCGCTGCTACTCGCCACCTTGCCGGCATCCGGCGTGGAATTTACCGTGCTGAACCCGCAGCAAAGCAGCATTACCTTTGTTTCGAAACAGATGGGCGTGCCGGTGGAAGGCAGCTTCAGAAAATTTACCGCCCGCATCGCAGTAGATCCCGCCCGACCGGAAACCGGCACGGCACAAATCGACATTGACCTCGCCAGCATCGACACCGGCATGACCGAAGCGGATGAAGAAGTCGCTGGCAAGAAATGGTTTGACACCCAACACCACCCCGTCGCCAGCTTCATCTCCGACAACGTCAAACCGTCAGGCCAGGGACGTTATGAGGCGTCCGGCAGGATGACCATCAAGGGCAAGACGCTGAACATCAAGGCCCCCTTCTCACTCAAACAAAATGCTGACACGCTGGTCATCGACGGCATGCTTCCGCTCAAACGCCTCGATTACGGCATCGGTACCGGCATCTGGGGCGACACCGATACGGTCGCCGATGAAGTCCGGATTCGTTTCCACTTCACCCTCACCAAGTAACTCACCTCGAAAGGAGCACGCCATGCATAAATTACTCATTTCCATTGCCGCCGCTTTGCTGACTTTTCCCGCCCATGCGGCCGACAGCTATACCGTCGATTCGCGCCACACTTTCCCCGTGTTCGAAGTCAACCACCTGGGATTCTCCACCCAGCGCGGCCGCTTCAACAGCAGCAGCGGCAAGATCACGCTCGACCCCGCCGCGAAAAAGGGCAGCGTGGAACTGGTGATCGAAACCGCGTCGATCGACATGGGGCTCGAAAAGTGGGATGAGCATTTGAAATCGGACGAATTCTTCAACGTCGCACAGTTTCCGACCATGCGCTTCGTCTCGGACAAGCTGATGTTCGACGGCGACAAGGTGGTGGCCGCCGAGGGCAGTTTCACCCTGCTCGGCGTGACCAGGCCGCTGACGCTCACCGTGAGCAACTTCCGCTGCGCCCCGCACCCGATGCTCAAGAAGCCCGCCTGCGGCGCCGACATCACCACGACGCTGAAGCGCTCCGAATTCGGCATGACCAAATTTGTTCCGGCGGTAAGCGATGAAGTGAAGATTTCCGTTCCGGTGGAAGCGGTAAAAGACGAATAAGACTGAGAGGCAAAGCACAATCCGCAGATTATGCAAAATCAAGGAGCAGCTTAAAAAAGCTGCGAGAATCCATACAATCTGCGGATGAATGTTTTATCCATAGCGCCCATCTGACTCAGGCCGTTCCGCCCACGGTCAAGCCATCGATTTTCACCGTCGGCTGTCCCACCCCGACCGGCACGCTCTGCCCTTCCTTGCCGCAGGTGCCGACGCCGGGGTCGAGCGCCATGTCGTTGCCGATCATCGAGATGCGCGTCAGCACGTCCGGGCCGTTGCCGATCAGCGTCGCGCCCTTGACAGGATGGGTGATTTTGCCGTCTTCGATCATATAGGCCTCGGCGGTGGAAAACACGAACTTGCCGCTGGTGATGTCCACCTGGCCACCGCCGAAATTCACCGCATACAGGCCATGCTTGACCGACGCAAGAATTTCCTGCGGGTCCCTGTCGCCGTTAAGCATGTAGGTGTTGGTCATGCGCGGCATCGGCAGGTGCGCGTAGGACTCGCGCCGCGCATTGCCGGTCACCGGCACGCCCATCAGGCGCGCGTTTAACGAATCCTGCAAATAGCCGCGCAGGATGCCATTCTCGATCAGCGTGGTGCATTGCGCGGGATTGCCTTCGTCGTCCATCTGCAGCGAGCCGCGCCGCCGCGCCAGCGTGCCGTCATCGACCACGGTCACGCCCGGTGCCGCGACGCGTTCGCCGACGCGGCCGGAAAAGGCCGAGCTGCCCTTGCGGTTGAAGTCGCCTTCGAGTCCGTGGCCGATTGCCTCATGCAGCAGGATGCCCGGCCAGCCGTTGCCCAGCACCACCGTCATATTGCCCGCCGGTGCAGGTGCGGCATCGAGATTGATCACCGCCTGATGCACCGCCTGCGCGGCATAGCGGCGCAGCATCTCGTCGTCAAAATAATCATAATCGAAGCGTCCACCGCCGCCCGCCGAGCCCTGCTCGCGCCTGCCGTTTTCCTCGACAATCACCTGCAGCGACAGGCGCACCAGCGGACGGATATCGGCATTCATCAAACCGTCACTGCGCGCCACCATCACCACTTCGTATTCGCCCGCCAGTCCCGCCATCACCTGCACCACGCGCGGATCAAGCGCGCGCGCGTAGCCTTCGAGCCGTTCCAGCAGCGCGACCTTGTCGGCATCCTTGAGGCTGGCGATCGGATCGTGCGGCAGATAGATTTCGCGGCGTGAACCGTGGTGCAATACCGGCACGGTCTGCTCGCCGCCCTGCCTGGCGATCGCGCGTGTCGCCTGCGCCGCGCTTTCCAGCGCGTTCAGACTGATGTCGTCGGAATAGGCGAAGGCGGTCTTTTCACCGCTCACCGCACGCACGCCAACGCCCTGATCAATGTTGAAGCTGCCGGACTTGACGATGCCCTCCTCCAGCGACCAGCTCTCGGCGCGGCTGTACTGGAAATACAGATCGGCGTAATCGAGCCGATGCGCCATCATGCTCGCGAACACCTGCTCGATATGGCGCGATTCGATGGAATAGGGAACCAGCAGCGACTGCTGCGCGGTGGCGAATAGCGTATCGAAGGGCTGGTTCTGCTGCATGTTATTCATCGATTGTCCATTAGAACAGGACGCGATGCGTCAGCGCCGGCAAACTCGCGCGCAAGCTGGCTTGATAGGATGAGTTGACCTCGGCGATTACCACGCCGGAGCCGCGCGGCAACCGGTCCAGCACGCGTCCCCAGGGACCGACTATCATGCTGTTGCCATGCGTCTCGCGCCCGCTGACGTGATAACCACCCTGTGCGGCGGCGACCACATACGCCAGATTTTCCACCGCGCGGGCGCGCACCAGCACTTCCCAGTGCATCTTGCCGGTGGTCTCGGTAAACGCGGAGGGTAGCACGATGATGTCCACGTCCCGCATCGCGCGGAACAGCTCGGGAAAGCGCAGGTCGTAGCAGACCGCCAGGCCGATCCGCCCGAACGGGCTGTCCAGCACCACCACCTGATTGCCCGCCTCGATGGTCCTGGCTTCGTCGTAATGCTCGTTGCCAAGCTCCAGGCTGAACAGGTGAATCTTGTCATAACGCGCCACCTGTTTGCCCTGTTCATCGAACACCAGGCAACTGTTCAATACCTTGCCCGGCGCGCTGGCCGCCAGCGGAATCGAGCCACCCACCAGCCAGATTTTGTACTGGCGCGCGGTCTCGCCGAGAAACGACTGAATCATTCCCTGCCCCGGTTGCTCACGCGCCGCAATCTTGTCCTGCTCGGACATGCCCATCATGGCAAAGAATTCCGGCAGCACCACCAGACGCGCACCCTGCTCGGCGGCTTCGGCGATGAGGCGGCGCGCCTCGTTCAAGTTACCCATGACATTCGGTCCGGATGCCATCTGGATGGCGGCGACCTTGAAAATATTCGCCTGCCCGGTATGGGGTTGTTGCGTGGGATTCAAATCTGACATTCAGTACTTTCTATTGAGGTATTTCGTTTTGTTCGACCGGTGCGCGACCGACCTTGTCCACCTTGGGATCGCTCCAGGTGCCGCTGATATTGTATTCAAACGACACCAGATTATCGAGCGGATTGCCCAGCACCTTGTTGATGAGAAGCGAACCAATGCCAACCACCGGCCCGGCAGTAAACGCACTCAGCAGCGATACGCTGTCGCCCAGTGTCGGCAGAATTTTCACGCGCAAATCCTGGGTTTCGTTGTTCAGATCGACGCGGCCTTGCATGGTCACCTTGGCAGCCGAGCCGTCAAGCCGCAAATCCCTGGTATCGAGCACACCGTTGCTGATCTGCGCATTACCCTTGATGCTGTCGAACTGGAAGCCGTCGCTGAACACGTCGGCAAAGTCCAGCGTAATACGTTTTGGCAGGGCCTGCAAACTGAGAATGCCGAGCAGTTTGCCGGCGCCCGGATCCATCTTGAGAAACTGTCCCTTGCCGGTATCCAGTTTGAGCGTGCCATCCAGCGTGGCGTAATTGAACTTGCCCGGTGTGCCGACCCATGACAGATCTGCCGCCAGCTTGCCGCTGCCATCCTTGACGGTCTTCGGGTAGCCGGAGCGTGCCAGTATCTTTCCGGCATTGCTGATTTCCAGCAGCAGGCTGACTTCGCTCCTCGCATAAGCCTCGTCGCCATGCCAGATTCCGTCGCCGGTCAACGTGCCGTCCGGATTGGTGACACGCAGCCTGCGCAGCCGCCAGTCCTTGCCATCGGGATGCCCCACCAGTTCCAGTCGCCCGATCTGCATGTCTTTCATCTGAAAATTCTCGATGGCAATCTGCATCGCGGGCAAATTGACGGGCGCCCCCGATGCAGGCTGGGCGGGCTGACCGGGAACCGCTGGCGCCGGATCGTCGCCACGCCAGAACAGCTTGTCCAGCCGCGCCGTCAACTTGCCCTCCCCTTGCGGTTGCCACTCGACCTCGCCATTCAACGCAGCGCTGGTCAGCTGCGCAGACAAGCCATCGCCGTGCTTGTCGGCTTTGATACTCAGATCGTCGATGTGCATGCCGAATCCGCTCATCTTGCCGACGACCATGTCTGCGCCAGTGACCGTCAGGCCGCTTTCCGTGCTGTCGGTTCCATCGAGCAGATCGCTCCACGCTTCCAGGGGCAGCTCCGGCAATCTGCCCGTCAGCCATATACCGTCTTTCCCGGGTCGCTTGTCCAGATTGCCGGAACCATTCTCATTGCCGAAGTGGATAATGCCGTGCCGGATAGCCATTGCGCCATTTTCCTCACGCCGCACCAAGCGCGCGCTGAGCAACTTGCCCAGTTGCACGGTAATGACATCCTGCGCACCGGCGACATTCCCTGCGAGCTTGCTCGGGACAGGCTTTTTCTCCAGCCGCAGCAGCATCGGCACACTGGCGTGCTTGGCAAGGGGTTGGGGCAGATCGGAACGGATGCCCCGCAAACCGGAACGAATGGCCAGTTGCACGGATTTTTTCACCACGGTAATGTCGGCATTCCATGTTGCGCCGCCGTGCAAATGATTCAGCAACGGATGCGGGTTGATCTTGCGCAATGCATCAAGGTCGCTGCGCCCGCGCACGCTGGCATGCACCACACCGCCTGCCGCAGTATGTGTGTCGATGCTGGCCGCCCCACCCAGTATTTCTGCCGACACGCCTTTGGCATGCATTTCCGACTCGGTAAACAATAATTCGCCGCGCGTCCTGCGCAACAGCGGCACCCCTTCGCCCAGGTCGATATCACTCCCCCGCACGCTGAAGGTGCCGGAAACTTTCACCGGCTTGCTGCCCTGCAAAGGAACATGCGCAGACAAATCCAGATGACCATTGCCACTGGCGCTCATACCATCGGTAAAGCCGTCTATGTAACCGCGCACCGGACTCTGCTGGATGAATTGCAAAAAGTTGTTGCTCGCGCCCGTGGCGCCGCCTTTTATCTCCAGCGGCAGATCGTCGCTCTGCAAATCCGCTATGGTGACGGTGAGATCCTGCAACTGTGCGCCCATCATGGTGGCAGAGGGCGAGGTCACCTCCATCCGGTTGCCGCGTATCCAGAATTCACCGGAAATATTTTCAATGGGCGGCCAATCCTTGTGGAATTTCATGTCTACATTCCGTGCACGGCCGCCGATTTCAAGCAACGCATTTTCTGTCCCGTCCAGCGGAAAATCACTCAGATTCCCCTTGACGCGCACGCGGAAATTGTCGGTATGCCCTGCCAGCATCGCGTCGTTCAGCCAGTCGTTATCTTCCCGGTCCAGCGCAACCAGCGGCGTGTAACGGGCGGCGCGTCTGATATCCCCGCGCGTCAAGTTGATCGTCAGATCCAGCACGCCCAGCGTGTTGGCCTGTGTCTGATAACTGCCATGCACCCGACCCGCCAGGTCATCATTGGCAACCGCGACCTTGTCGATCTTGACCAGCCATTCCCCGCGCTTGCGCTGCCAACTTGCCTGCCCGGTCAGGGTATTGAAAAACAACGGCTCCCGCATCGCCTCCGGCGCATCCACGGTCAACTGATGTGCATTGATATTCAGCCTGCCGCTCGTATTGCTGCCGTCCACATCCACCGTCAAGCCGGAAAAACCGGACATCGCGCCAACCTGCCGCATGGCAATATCTGCAAATTGCCCCTTGATCCTGAAATGCTCGGGTTTCTCAGGTTCACCCTGCCATTGCAAATCCAGATTGGACACGCTTCCTCTCGGCGCGTGAGCATCCAGCCGGGCACGCAGGTCAGCCTCGAGCGGAAGATAACTGGCTAGGTCGACAAGACTTTCCAGTTGCAGCAGATTGGCGCGTACCTCGCCGTAGGCAGGTTGTCCGTTGGCCGCCTTCAGGGTATGCAAATAGAAATCTGTCGGCTTTACTTCGATGCCGTTCTGCAATTGCAGTGCCAGGCCCCGAGTGGAGACTTCCATTCCGCCAGTGACCTTTTTCCATGCGGCGCGGCCGCGCAACTTGTGCAGCTTCATTTCCGGCACATCCGCCGCCAGCCGGGTCACCACATCGCGCAAATACAGGTCAGCGATGACTTCTGTCACCTGACCACCTTCGACACTGAGCCAGCCCCGCAAGGCACCGCGGCCCTGGCTGAATTCGGTGGGCATATCCAGCCAGGGCCGCCAGGCTATCACGTCCGTGTAGTCAAGCCGGGTAAAGATCTGGCCGCGCCAGGCCCTCAAATCATCGAAACTCCTGCCGTGAAAATCGCCACGCACATCCAGCGGAGTGGCGAGTCCATCCGGTGGCAATGCACGCAAGGCGAAACGGTGATGGCTGAACAGGCTTTCGATGCGCAGGCTGACCCGTCGCAACACCAGCGGCGACGCATCACGCTGCTGGTCCACCCAGACAATGAGCGCATCACGTATCACCGTACGCGATTGGCGCAACAGCCAGTCGGCGAGATCATTGTTCGTCCCCTGTTGCGAGAGTGCCACTCCCCCGACATATATCCGCCCCTGCACATCGCGGCGTACCAACAATTCCGGCCGTTCTATTTCCAGGCCGTTCAGACGTAACTCCGCGGCGAGCAGCGACATCCATGACACAGTAGCGTCTATACGCGGCAACACCAGGGCGGTCTGGCGCTGCCCGTCCAGAATGCGCACGTCGGTAAAACCGAGGTGCGGATGCAGCCCCTGCCAGTTACCCTCGATCTTGCCGATCGTGACCTGATTGCCGATCGAGCTTGCCAGGGACGCGGTAATCCTGTCGTGATACTGCTCGACGTTCGGCAACAGCACATAACGCAACGTAAGGATCGCCAGCGCCGTCAGCACAGCCAGAATCGTCGACAGGACGATCGTCAGGCGCGTCAGCCAGTTCAGACTGTGCCAGACCAAGCGGACGGGAAGAGAGTTCAACATCAATATAGGGTGCGCAAACGCGCCAGAATTTTCACCTGAGACTTATAATCCCGGAACACCGGCATTTTAACTTGAAGCACTCCCTCATGAATACCGCAAACTTACCGCCTTTCGACGACCTGCTGCAAAGAACGCTGCGTTGCAGCCGTTACGCCAAACGCGTGCTTGAAGCCGACCAAGCGCTGCTGAACTGGTTGCGGGAAAATTACCTCGAGCCATGCGACCGCGCGGAAATGCAGGGGTTGTTGCAGCAGCACAATCCAGACCCCGGCGATGAAGCCGGGCTGACACGCGCGGTGCGCATAGTGCGCAAGCAGGTAATGGTCAAGCTGATCCTGCGCGATCTCAATGGGCTGGCCGGCTTGAACGAGGTAATGCACGCCATGACGGCGCTGGCGGAATTATGCATTCAACAGGGGCAAGCCTGCCTGATGCAGGCCTTGCAGGCGCAATTCGGCACGCCGCTGGATGAAACCGGCGCCATACCGCAACCATTGCTGGTCATCGGCATGGGCAAGCTGGGCGGCGTTGAACTGAATGTTTCGTCCGACATCGACCTGATTTTTGTTTATCCGGAAGACGGCGAAACGGACGGGCCTCGCAGGCTGAGCAACCATGAATTCTTTACCCGCCTCGGGCGCCGTCTGATCAGCCTGATTAACGAGGCCACCGCCGATGGCTATGTGTTCCGCGTGGACATGCGCCTGCGCCCATACGGCGACAGCGGTCCATTGATGATGAGTTTCGCCGCACTTGAGGAATATCTGGTCAGCCAGGGACGCGAATGGGAGCGCTACGCCTGGATCAAGGCGCGCGTCATCTCCCCGGCTAACAACCATGCCCGTTTCCCTCACCCCAACCCTCTCCCGATGCCCTCACCTCAATCCTCTCCCGCAAGCGGGCGAGGAGGCGAACGAGAAAGACAATTTTCAATCCCTGCGGGCGAGGGGGCAAACGGCTCGCTGTGCGAGTCTTACGTTAACGAGCTGATGCAACTCGTCCAACCGTTCATATTCCGCAAATATCTTGATTTCGGCGCAATTGATTCGATGCGCAAACTGCATGCGCAGATCCGCCAGGAAGTGCAGCGCCGCGAACTTCTCAACAACATCAAGCTCGGTCCGGGCGGTATCCGTGAAATCGAATTCACCGCGCAGGTATTCCAGTTGATACGCGGCGGACGCGATGCCCAGCTACGCATCCGCCCCACCCAGGCGGCATTGCAACAGCTCGCCAGAAACGGGCAACTCGCGGAATCGGTCGTAGCCGATCTGGATGCGGCTTATGTATTCCTGCGCAATCTTGAGCACCGCCTGCAATACCTTGACGACGCGCAGACCCAGGAGTTGCCCGAAAAAACCGAAGACCGTGAAATCATCTCCGATGCCATGGGCTACGCCGATTATGCCGCACTGCTGAATGACCTCAATCAGCATCGTACGCTGGTCAACCGGCAATTCGAGCAGATTTTTGGCGACCATGAAGAAGAGACGGACGATGCGCAATTCTGGCATGAAGAAATGGCTGCGGAAGAGTTGCAGCCCCTACTCGAGAATCTTGGCTATCGCGCCGCGAGCGACAGTACACAGCGCCTGCTGCAATTACAGGCCGGCAACCGCTACCAGCAATTGCCGGAGCTCAGCAGACAGCGTCTGGACAAGTTGATTCCGCAATTCATCAAACTGTGCGCCCAGCAGTCCAATCCGGACGAAACACTGTCCAGACTGCTCGCCCTGCTGGAGGCCATCAGTCGCCGCGCCTCCTACCTCGCCTTTCTGGCCGAATATCCGCAGGCCATGCAGCGCCTGACGCGCATGGTTTCCGCCAGCATCTGGGCGGGCGAATACATGACCCAGCACCCGGCGCTGCTCGACGGGTTGCTGGATGCGCGCGAAATGTATCAGCCGCCGCAATGGCAGCAACTCGACAGCAATCTGCAAAGACGACTGGAGGATTGCTCAGATGATGCCGAGCGGCAACTGGATGTATTGCGCCTTGCCCAGCAGGAACAGACGTTCCATTTGCTGGCGATGGAT